>CALCXL010000570.1 GCA_937907595.1 uncultured Pseudomonadota bacterium | reverse complement strand
AGCTGCCCGCTGGCGGCGAAGCCCGTCTGCCAGGTTCGGTGGCGTGGTCCGGATCAGGCCGTGCTCTGCCGCTCGCGGGAGACGGGGCCGCAGTGGCCGGCTCTCAGCCTGCCTCCCGCCAGCCGCAGGGGCACCCAAGTCCCCCCGAACCTGAGCAGTTACCACGGCGCGGCGCAGCGGAGCGAGGACGGTCAAAGCGCCCGCCTCTTCGGCTCCCTGCGCGACGTCACGGCCCGCAAGCTCATGGAGCAGGCCCTGCACCGGCAGGCCTTCTACGACGAGCTGACGGGGCTGCCCAACCGCTCGCTGTTCCTCGATCGCCTGCAGCAGGCCATGCGGCGCAGCAAGCGGGAGGGGCGCGCCGGCTACGCCGTGCTCTTCCTGGATCTGGACCGCTTCAAGATCGTCAACGACTCGCTGGGCCACGACGTGGGCGACCAGCTGCTGGCCGAGTTCGGGCGGCGCCTGCAGGACGCGGTGCGGGAGGCGGACACGGCGGCGCGGCTGGGCGGCGACGAGTTCGCGGTGCTGCTGGAGGGCGTGGCCCCCGGCGAAGTGCAGCTGGCGGTCGACCGCATCCAGGAGCGCCTGGAGCAGCCCTTCGAGCTGGCCGGACGCGAGCTGGTGGTGGGCGCCAGCATCGGGGTGCTCGAGGGCTCCCTGGAGTACGACGACCCCCGCGCCGCCCTGCGCGACGCCGACCTGGCCATGTACTCAGCCAAGGGCGCCAGCCACAGCGTGGGGCGCTTCAAGTCGGAGCTGCGCCAGGAGGCCGAGCACCGGTTGGACCTGGACCAGGCGATCATCCGCGCCCTGGAGCGGGACGAGATGGAGCCCTGGTTCCAGCCGATGTTCCACCTGCGCACGGGCGAGCTGCGGGGCTTCGAGGCCCTGGTGCGCTGGCGCCGCGACGACGGCCGGCTGATCCTGCCCGGGGAGTTCGTCCCCCGCGCCGAGGAGACGGGGGCCATCGCCCGCATCGACCGCCGGGTGGTGGAGAAGGCCTGCTTCGCCGCCGCCGCCTGGAACCGCGACCGCCGCCAGCCGGTGGAGCTGAGCGTCAACATCTCCGCCTGGCTCTTCCGGGACGAGGATCTGCCGGAGCTGCTGGAGCGCATCCTGGCCAAGTCGGGCCTGGACCCCACCTGTCTGCACCTGGAGCTGACCGAGAGCGTCTTCCTGGCCGACGTGCCCGGCATCGCCGAGCGCCTGGAGCGCCTGCGCAACATGGGCCTGCGCCTGGCGGTGGACGACTTCGGCACCGGCTACTCGTCGATGGCGTACCTGCACCGCTTCCGGGTGCACCGCATCAAGGTGGACCGCGCGTTCGTCCAGGAGCAAGGCGAGGAGGGCCCCGGTCCCCTGTGCCGCGCGATCCTGGGCATGGCGGAGGCCCTGGGCGTGGACGTGGTGGCCGAGGGCATCGAGACGGAGCAGCAGCAGCGCGTCCTGCTGAACCTGGGCTGCACCCAGGGCCAGGGATGGCTGCTGGGGCGGGCGCTGCCGGGCGCCGCTGCCGCCGAGCTGGCGCGGGAGGACGTGGTGGTGACCGCTCGGACCCTGCGCGCCGTGCCCGCGGTCAAGCGCTCGGTGGTCTGAGAGGTTCGACGCCGCGCCGCTCAGCGTTGCCACCGGCGGCAAGTCCCCGGGCCCTCGCCGGGCCGCTCAGGGCTTGGGGATGCGCAACCGGGCCGAGATCATCGCCGAGCCGCTCAGCCCGAACAGCAGGACCAGGGGGTGCAGCAGCCAGGGCCCCAGCCGCAGCTCCCCGCCCCACAGCGCGGCGTGCACGTGGTCGCCGGCGAAGGCGACGCCGAGCAGCGCCACCAGGGCCAGAGACGTCGGGATCGGCGTGCCCTCGAAGTAGGCGACCTTGCCTGATTCGGTGGCCAGGTCGTCGGCGGTGACGTTGAAGCGCGCCAGCCGCGCGATGCCGCAAAGCACGAAGTAGATGAGGATCATCGCGTCCCAGCCGCCGCGCATGCCCAGGGTGTAGCCCAGCACCGCCGGGGCCACCCCGAAGGAGACGACGTCGGCCAGGGAGTCCAGATCCCCGCCCAAGCGGGAGCCCCTGCGGGTCTTCCGCGCCACCCAGCCGTCGGCCGCGTCCAGGACGAAAGCCAGCGGCAGCAACACGAAGGCGGTCCACAGGAAGCGGCGCTCGTCTTCGGCCAGGTACTGCAGGCAGAGGAAGATGGAGCCGACGCCGCACGCGCCGTTGCCCAGGGTGAGCACGTCGGCGGGGGAGAACTCGCGCAGCATGGAGA
>CALCXL010000569.1 GCA_937907595.1 uncultured Pseudomonadota bacterium | reverse complement strand
GGAACCCCCGTGGGGGGGCGACCGCCGCAGCCCGCTGACGCGAGGGTGCACACCAGGAGCAGGCCGGCGGGGAGGAGGCGCAGCAGCATCACCGCAGCAGCCCGTCGCTCAGGGGATGGGCACGATGAAGCGGCACGCGCAAGCCTGCGTCGGGCATGGGCTGGCCGTCCGGGGATCGGAGATGATCGTAGGCTCGCCACAGGCCATCATCGTCGTTGTCACCCCAGCAGCGGGGGGATCCGGCCGACGTCAGTCGGGCAGGCTCTCGCCCCGGAACAGGAACACGGACTCCAGCACGACGTCCGCGTTCGGCTTGTTGTTCACCGGGTTCGTGGGGACGCGGGCGATGGCCTTGAGGACGTCCATGCCGTCGACCACCTCCCCGAAGACGGAGTGCTTGTTGTCCAGCCAGGGCGTGGCGACCTCCGTCAGGAAGAACTGCGAGCCGTTGCTGTTCGGTCCCGAGTTCGCCATGGAGAGGATGCCGGGCTTGTGGTGCCGCAGCGTGGCGTGGAACTCGTCCGAGAAGCGGTAGCCCGGTCCGCCGGTGCCACGCCCCAGGGGGTCGCCCGCCTGGATCATGAAGTTGGGGATCACCCGGTGGAAGATCGTCCCGTCGTACAGCGGGCGCGAGGTCTTCTCGTTGGTGTCCGGGTCCGTCCACTCCATGCGACCCTGCGCCAGGGCGCCGAAGTTGCGCACGGTGCGGCTGGCCTTCTTCTCGAACAGCCGGACGATGATGTCGCCCTTGCTCGTTCGCAGGCAAGCCCTCAGCTCGCCCTCGCCAGGAGCCTCGATATCCGGAAAGTCCGGGCCCTTCTTTCGTCCAAGTCCGAACGCCATCGCATCTCCCAGGGGTCGGTGGGGGCGACCTCCCCATTCGGTCGCCGCGTCCGCTTCGCTCAGCGGAGCGTGCTTGTACCAGAATGCGCGCTCCCGGTCGACCGTGGAGGCGTCGGTCGCTATCGCTCATCGCTGCAACTGCGCGAGAACGCTGCGTTCCGGGGCCGCTTGACACCGATCCCGGGCTGCCCTAGAAATGGCCGCCTCGGCCCCTCTTGGGGCTGCTGGCCCCCCGGAGGGATGATGCCCCAGCGCACGATCTTGCTCGCCTTGCTGCTCCTCTCGTTGCCCACCACCGCGCTCGCGGCCGACGCGGACGGCGACGGCTGGGACGAGGCGGAGGACTGCAACGACGCGAACCCCGCCATCTACCCGGGCGCGGACGAGACCTGTGACGCGGTGGACAACGACTGCGACGGCGTGGTCGGGACCGCCCATGGGGACGCGGACACCTTCATCAACTGCCAGGACTGCGACGACTCCGATCCGCTGGTCAACCCGAACGCCGTCGAGGTCTGCGATGGCATCGACAACGACTGCCAGGCACAGACCGACGAGCTGGTGGACCTGGACGGGGACGGCTTCAACCTCTGCGAGGGCGACTGCAGCGACAGCGCCAACCCGGTCAACGCCACGGAGTTCGAGGGCCCCACCGACCTGGACGGGGACGGACAGAGCTTCTGCGACGGCGACTGCGACGATCAGGACATCGTGGTCAACGGGCTGGACGAGGACGGCGACGGCGAGACGTCCTGCGAGACGGACTGCGACGACAGCGACGCGGCCCAGAACACCCGCGACGACGACGGCGACGACTTCAGCAGCTGCGAGGGCGACTGCGACGACAACGACACGGCGGCGCGGCCCTTCAACGACGAGGTCTGCGACGACGGGATCGACAACGACTGCAGCGGCGTGGCCGACGACCTGGACATCGACGGAGACGAGGCCACCAGCCCCCTCTGCGGTGGCGACGACTGCGACGACGCCGACCCGACGATCAACCCCGAGGCGGGCGAAGAGGGCTTCACCTGCCTGGACGAGATCGACAACGACTGCGACGCCGTCGTCGACGACCTGGACGAGGACTGCTGGGCCGCGCCGGAGGTCGACGCCGGCCCGGACAAGCAGCAGAAGTACCTGGGCGGCACCGCCATCCTGGTGCTGGACGCCAGCGGCACCGACGACGCCAACCCCTCGGATGAGCTGCAGTACACCTGGACGCTGGACACCCCCGCGGACGCCTACGCGGGTGTGACCGTGGAGCTGGACGGCGACCCCCTCTCGCCCTACGCGTTCCTGCGGTTCCACGCGGAGCCGGACACGGCGGAGACCGAGTGGCTGTTCGAGGCCCACGTCGTGGTCACGGATCCCCACTTTGAGACCGAGGCCGACGACAGCGGCGCCTCGGTGGTGCTGCGGGTCTTCCGCCCCACCTACTACTCCACGGTGGACTGCTCGGTGGTCGACGGCTCTCGGCGGGGAGCGCCGCTGGCGCTGCTCCTGCTGGTCGCGATCGGCTGGCGTCGCCGCCGCTGAGCCGCTGCGGCGCACGGGTTTGCTAGGATCCGAGCCGTGTCCACGGCTCCCCTGATCGACCCCCTCTCCGATCGCACCGACGTCCTCCAGGCGTCGATCGAGGCCGTGGTGCACGGCAAGAGCGCGCTGGTCCTGCACGTCCTGACCGCGCTGTTCGCCGAAGGCCACGTGCTGCTCGAAGACGTGCCCGGGGTCGGCAAGACCACCCTGGGCCAGGCCCTGGCCGACGCATCGGGCTGCCGCTTCGCGCGCATCCAGTTCACCGCGGACCTGCTGCCATCGGACATCGTGGGCGTGGGCGTCTACGACCAGGCGGCCGCTCGCTTCCGGTTTCACCCCGGGCCCGTCTTCGCCAACGTGGTGCTCGCCGATGAGATCAACCGCACCCCGCCCCGGACCCAGTCCAGCCTGCTGGAGGCCATGAACGAGGGACAGGTCACCGTGGACGGGGAGGTGCACCCCCTGCCGCGCCCCTTCTGCGTGGTGGCCACCCAGAACCCCCAGGAGCACCACGGCACGTTCCCCCTGCCCGAGTCGCAGATGGACCGCTTCCTGATGCGGCTGACGGTGGGCTACCCCGACGTGGAGAGCGAGCGCCTGCTGCTCCGCGAGTCCGCCCTGGGGCCCCGCCGGGCGGAGCGGGTCCTGGACGCGGAGTCGGTGGTGGCCCTGCAGGCCCGCGCCCGGGCCGTGCGCCTGCACCCGGACCTGGAGGACTACCTGCTCGCAGTGGTGCGGGCCACCCGGGAGTCCGCGGACCTGGCCCTGGGCGCATCCCCCCGAGCCGCCCAGGCCCTCGCCCGCGGCGCGCGCTCCAGGGCGATGCTCCTGGGCCGGGACCACGTCGTGCCCGACGACCTGCTCGCCCTCTTTGAGCCCGTGTTGGCCCACCGCCTGCGCGGGGCCTGGGCGGCGGATGGCAGCGCGCAGCGGGTGGAGGACGTGCTCGAAGGCATCGTCGCCGGCGTGCCGCTGCCCCGATGAGCCCCGTCGGTCCGCGCATCGCGCCGGCCGACGCCGAGGGCGGCTCGGTCCGGCGTCGCATCCTGCGTTTGGGCCGCCGCCGCTGGGGGGCGGTGCGGCGGGTGCGGCCCACGGTCGAAGGGTGGATCTTCCTGGCCACGTCGCTGGCCGTGAGCCTGGCCGCGCTCAACACCGGCAACAACCTGCTGTACCTGGTGTTCGCAGCGATGCTGTCGCTGGTGGCCTTGTCGGGGGTGCTGTCCGAGTCGGCCGTTCGGGGCCTGCGGGTCCGGCGCCGACTGGAGGCGCGGGTCTTCGCGGGGGAGGAGGCCGCCGGCACCTGGTTGCTGGAGAACCCCCGCCGCTTTGTCCCACACCTGGCTCTGCGGGTGGACGAGCTGCCCTCGGCCGACGCGGATCTGGCGGAGGCGTCGGGCGCGGAGGTCGTCTGGGTGCCCCCGCGAGGGCGTGAGCAGCTGGCCGGCCGCTGGTCCTTCACCCGCCGAGGGCAGCACCGCCTGCGGGGGGTCCGGGTCTCCACCAGTTGGCCCTTCGGCATCCTGCGCAAGTGGTACGACGTCGCCGCGCCCTTGGACGTGCTCGTCTTTCCGCAGCCGGTCTCCTCCACGGTTCCCCCGGCGGCCCCCGGTCGGCGGGGGGCGGACGCGCGCTCGGAGCGGGGGGGCGGACGCGCCGACCTCCGGGAGCTGCGCGCCTGGCGGGAGGGGGAGGACCCCGGCCTCATCCACTGGCGGACCAGCGCGCGGCGCGACCGCCGCATCGTCGTGGATCGGGAGCGGGAGGACGCGGGACGGGTCCGCATCGACGTGCCGGCGAGCTCGGGGCCCGATCGCCACCGCCGGTTCGAGGAGGCCCTCAGCGTCGCCACCGGCCAGCTGCTCGCCGCGGTCCGCGCTGGGCGCGCCGTGGAGCTGATCCTGCCGGGCAGCCCAGCCATGGCCGCGCAGGGCGACGAGGCCGTGGGGGAGCTGCTGCGTCGCCTCGCGCTGGCCCGGCTGCCCGAGGGGGACACATGAGCACCTCCCCGCCCCGCTTCGTCGCGCTGCAGCGGCTGGCCACGGGATCGGTCGTCCTGCTGGGCATCCTGGCGTTGGGGCTCGGCGGGGAGCTGCCGGGGCCGACGGCGGCGGTGGTGGTCGCGGCCCTCGCGTGGCGGGTGGTGCGCGGACCGACCCTGCTCTCGCCCCGGGCCTGGGTCGCCCTGCAGCTCAGCTTCCTGATCTGGCTCGCTTTGGGCTGGGGGCTGCTCGGCAAGCACGTGCTCACGGTCTTCTCGCAGCTCCTGCTGTTCGTGCAGGTCCACCGGGTCCTGACGCGGCGGGGCGCGCGGGACGACATCTACAGCTTCTTCATCGCCTTCGGCATGGTGTTGCTGGCGTCGGTGCTGACCTTCTCTCCGCTGTGGTTCCTGCTGTTCCTGGCCTTCCTGGTGTGCTTCGTCTGGGCGATGCTGCTGGCCCGCCTGGCGCTGTCGGTGGAGGCTGCCTGGAACGCGCGGCACCCCCAGGGCCCGGTGCCAGTGGCCCGCTGGAAGGCGCTGGATCCCCTGGTGCGCGCGCCCGTCTTCGCGGCCGTGGCCGGCCTCAACCTGCTCCTGCTGCTGGGCACGGTGGGGCTCTTCTTCCTCCTGCCCCGCATGCAGGTCAGCTTCCTGACCGGCAGCCTGCTGCCTCCTGTGCACATCTCGGGCTTCTCGGATCGGGTCCGGCTGGGCGAGATCGGCCTGCTGCAGCTGAGCCGGGAGCCGGTGATGCGGGTGCGCGCCTTCGACGCCGCGGGGCGGCCGGTGCCGGCGGAGAACCTGTACTGGCACGGGCTGGCCCTGGACCGCTTCGACGGCCGCGACTGGACGCTCTCGGACGATCGAAAGCAGAGCCTGGTCGCCCTGAACCGGGGAAAGGGGCCGCCCTCGACCGCTCCTTGGGCCCTGCGCCTGGAGGTGGGCATGGAGCCGCTGGACAGCCGCGTGCTCTTCTTCGTGCCCCGGGCCGCCGCCATCTACGGCGACTTCACCAGCCTGGACGCTGCCTCCACCGAGGGCTTCTACCTGACCACCCGCGTCGGCGTGAGAGCTACGTCGTCTACAGCGATCCGGGCCTGCCCGACCCGGATCTGCTCCGGGCCCAGGACCCCCGTGCCTCCGACCCCGCGCTGCTGCGCCGCTACACCCAGCTGCCCCCGTCCCTGTCCCCCCGGGTGGCGGCGCTCGCGGACGAGTGGACCCAGGGCGCTTCGACCGCCCTGGACGAGGCCCTGCTCCTGCAGGCCCGCTTCCGGGAGGAGTTCACCTACTCGTTGGACCAGCCCGCCTCGGCCTACGCCGACCCGGTGCTCGCGTTCCTGGACGAGGTGCAGGAGGGCCACTGCGAGTACTTCGCCACGTCGATGGCGCTGATGCTCCGGTCCCGGGGGCTGCCCGCGAGGCTGGTCAACGGCTTCGCGGGGGCGGAGTGGAACCCGGTCGGCGCCTACTGGCTGGTGCGACAGGATCACGCCCACTCCTGGGTGGAGCTGTGGTTCCCGGACTCGGGCTGGGTGCTGTTCGATCCGACCCCGTCGACGGCCGGCGGCCTGGACGCCTCCGCCCGCCGCAGCCTGCGCGCTCAGGCGGGGGCCTGGGCCGACTACGGGCGCATGCTGTGGGCCGACGTCATGCTCGACTACGACCTGGGCAACCAGGCCGCGGGCTTCCAGGCGATCCTGCGCCGCCTCCGGGCCTGGGGCCAGGACGACGCGGTCGTGGTCGCGCCGACGCCGCGGGGGCCTTCGCCGACGGAGGAGCGGGGAGGGTGGGGGAGGCTCGCCTGGCTGCTCGGGGCCGCGCTGGGGGCGGGTGGCCTGGCGCTGTTCCTGCGATCCCGGGGGCCCTGGTCGCCCGCCCTGGCCCCCACCGGGCGGGCCGTGAGTCGACTGCACCGTCGCCTGGAGGCTGCGGCCCGGCGGGTGCCCGGTGCGCCCAGGGAGCCCGCGGCGCCCCTGGAGCTGGCCCGGTGGGCCGCGGGTCAGGATGCCGAGCGGTTCGGCGAGGCGCCCGGGGCGGTGGAGGGCTGGTATGCGGCGCGCTACGGCGACGGACCGCTGCCCGCGGGGCTCACCGCCCAGGTTCGCCGGCTGGCTCGTCGGGCGCGGAGCTGGTCTCCGAAGGACGCAGCGAAGGGCTGAGCCCTCTCACTCCACCGTCACCGACTTCGCCAGGTTTCGGGGCTTGTCGACGTCGCGGCCGAGCAGGACGGCCACGTGGTACGACAGCAGCTGCAGCGGGAGCACGCCCAGGAAGGGCGTCAGCAGATCGTGCGTCTCCGGCACCTCCAGGACGTAGTCGGCCAGCTCCTGGACCTCGGTGTCCCCGGGGTTGGCCACGGCGATGATCGTGGCGCCGCGGGCCTTGACCTCCTCCATGTTCGACATGGTCTTCGTCCGCAGCGCGTCCTGGGGAGCCAGGAAGATCACGGGGGTGCCCTTGCCGATCAGGGCGATGGGCCCGTGCTTCATCTCCGCGGCGGCAAGGCCCTCGCACTGGATGTAGGTGACCTCCTTGAGCTTGAGCGCGCCCTCCAGGGCGGTGGGGTAGTTGGGCCCGCGCCCCAGGAACAGCACGTACTTCGCCTCAGCGATGATCCGGGCCACGGCCTGCACGTCCTCGT
>CALCXL010000568.1 GCA_937907595.1 uncultured Pseudomonadota bacterium | reverse complement strand
GCCACGCGCTGGCGCTGTCCGCCGGACATGTCCTTGGGCAAGCGATCCAGCAGCGGGCCGATCTCCAGGAGGTCGGCCGCGGCGTCCACGCGCTGGTCGATCTCCGCCTGCGGCATCTTTCGGACCTTCAATCCGAAGGCCATGTTCTCCCGGCTGGTCATGTGCGGGTAGAGCGCGTAGCTCTGGAACACCATGGCGATGTCGCGGTCCTTCGGCGGGGTCTCGTTGGCCCGCACGCCGCCGATGCGCAGCTCGCCTTCGCTGATCTCCTCCAGGCCGGCCACCATGCGCAGCAGCGTCGACTTGCCGCAGCCCGACGGCCCCACCAGCACCAGGAACTCCCCGTCCTGAATGGTGAACGACACGTCGGTGATCGCCCGCGTGGTGCCGTAGAGCTTGCCGATTCCGTCCAGGTCCACGCCGGCCATCACTCTCCCCAGGTCAAGTCGATGGACAGGTCACCATCCACGAACAGGGTGCGGTTGCCGCGCGGCTCCCAGTCCCAGGAGCCGCCCTCGCCGCGCCGCACGAGCTTGTACGCCAGGACGGCGCCCCCCGGCACGTCGAACTGGAAGACGGTGCGGCCGCGGGCGTGCAGGCCCGGCAGGCCAGAAGCCGGGTCCCAGCGGCCGAGCATTGGGCCCGCGCCCACCATGCGAACGCCTTCGCCGGGGGCCGAGAGGGAGAGGCGGCCGGGGGCCGGCGATGCGGGCAGCGAGTACTCGGGGCCGAACTCCACCGTCAGGCTCGCCGCGCCGCCCGGCCGATCGAACACCGCCAGGCTGTTCCCGACAGGGCCGCGCGTGCCCAGGCGGATCGAGTCCGCAGACAGCGCGAACGTGGACGTCGCGCCGCCGCCCAGGCCCAATCGCTCGCGCTGCTGGAGCCGCCAGGCGAAGAGGGGCAGGACCTCCGACGACCAGGGCACATCGGCGCGGTTGGCGGGCTCCTCGGCGCCCCGCAGACCGAACTCGGTGCCCTGGTAGATCACGGGCGAACCCCGGAGCTGCAGGAGGAGCTCCAGGGGGTCGACGTCGCCCGGGCAGCGGCTGGCGATGCGCGGCAGATCGTGGTTGTCCACGAACGTCACCAGCCGGGACGGGTCCGCGTAGATCGCGTCCTGGGCCAGCATCGCCGCCAGCCGCCCCGGGGGCGCGCCGTCGCAGAGCACGTCGGTAAGGGCGTAGTAGAGCGGAAAGTCGAACATGTGCGAGAAGCCGCCCGCCCGCCAGGCCGCGTCGACCTTGCTGGGATCGCCCTCGAACAGCTCTCCCAGCAGCACGAAGTCGTCCCCGGCCAGTGCGCGCACCCGCTGGTTGAAGTAGGCCCAGTACTCCAGGGGCACGTGGCGCACCGCGTCCAGGCGGAAGCCGTCGGGGCGGTATCGGTCGATCCAGCCCGCCACCCGCGCGTCGATCCAGGCCACCACCTCCGGGTTCCGCTGGTCCAGGTCAGGCAGGCCGTGCACGTCGAAGTCCGTGGCCTGGACGGGGTCGCTCCAGTCGACGACGTCGCCGCGCCCGTGGAACCAGCCGGGCTCTTCCGCGACCAGCGGGGCCTCGTAGCCCACGTGGTTGAGCACGACGTCCAGCAGCAGCTTCATGCCGCGCGCGTGCAGGGCCTCGCTGAGCTCGATGAGGTCAGCGTCGGTGCCGAAGCGCGGGTCCACCCCCTCTTCGCCCGTCGGCCAGTAGCCGTGGTAGGCGCCCCACGTCCCGGCCTTCTCGCTGCGCATGCGAAAGACCGGCGACAGCCAGACCGTCTGCACGCCCAGGGACTGGATGTGGTCCAGCTTCTGGATCACCCCGCGCAGGTCCCCGCCGTGAAAGGCCTGGGGGTCGCTGGGATCGGCGTCGCCGTCGTTGTTGGGATCCCCGTTGAAGAAGCGATCGACCAGCACGAAGTAGACAGGCCCGAGGGTCTGTCCCCCGGGCCTGCTCCGCTCCTGGTCGACGTCGGGCCCGCGGGGCCCCGCGCGCGCGTCTGCGTCGTCCCCTGACTCGTCGTTTCGGGTGGAGCCGTCGCCCTGCAGCACCGTATCCACCAGGCGGCCCGTGCGCTTGCGGGCCACGTCGCGCGCCGCGTCCAGGGCCTCCACCCCGTCCTGGTGCTGGAACTGCAGGAACACGGGGACCTGGAAGCTGGCGTCGACGGGGAACTCCTCGCCCGCGCCCACCACGCTGGCCTTGAAGCCCACGGTCCAGCGGAACAGCCCGTTGATCTGGTTGTAGTAGTCGGTCCCCGCCTCCAGCAGCACGACGTGCCCCTGGCGTCC
>CALCXL010000567.1 GCA_937907595.1 uncultured Pseudomonadota bacterium | reverse complement strand
GTTCCGGTGCGCGGATCATGACGACCATGCTCTATCACATGCGGGACAACAACATCCGGTACGGCCTGCAGACCATGTGCGAAGGCGGCGGCCAGGCCAACGTCACCATCATCGAGCGGCTCTGAGGGACCCATGGACTTCGCGCTCAGCTGGGAACAGACGCAGCTCAAGGAGGCCGCCGCCGGCTTCCTGGCCGCGCTGCCGTCGGCTCGGGACCTGCTGGAGGGTCGCGGCACCCTGGAGGATCCTGCGGTCTGGAAGCGCGTGGCCGAGGAGCAGGGCTGGCCGGCCATCCTGGTGCCCGAGGAGGCCGGCGGCTTCGGCTTCGGCCAGGTGGAGCTGTCCGTGGTCTTCGAGGAGTTCGGCCGCACGCTGACCTCGTGCCCCCTGCTCGGCACCGCCTTCGCCACGGCCCTGCTGCTGGAGTGCGGCGACGCCCAGGCCCAGGAGCGCTGGCTGGGCGCGATCGCGGCGGGCGAGCCGGCCGCGGTGGTCTGGTCGGGGATCTCGGCCGAGGAGGGCCCCTTCGGCTGGACCCTGGAGGGCCAGGGCGTCGCGGTGGACGGCGGCATGGCCTCCCTGCTGGTGATCGTCGCGCCCCAGGGCGTCTTCGTGCTGCCCGCAGACCTGGCGGATCGGACCCGCGTGCCTCACCTGGACCCCACCCGGCCCAGCGTCGGCGTGAGCGTGAGCGCGGTGCCGGCGGAGCGGCTCACGGTCGACGGGCTGGAGCGCGCGCGCATGCGCTGCGAGTCCCTGCTGGCCTCCGAAGCGGTCGGCGCGGCCGAGGCGACGCTCCAACTGGCCGTCGACTACAGCCGGGTGCGCACGCAGTTCGGCAAGCCGATCGGCTCCTTCCAGGCGATCCAGCACATCTGCGCGGACATGCTCCTCGCAGTGGAGTCCGCGCGGTCCGCGGCCTGGTACGCAGCCTGTGCCATCGACGCGGGGGCCGACGACGCCCGGGAGGCCGCGCGCACCGCCAAGGCCATGGCCTGCGACGCCCTGTTCCACTGCGCCGGGCAGAGCATCCAGGTGCACGGCGGCATCGGCTTCACCTGGGAGCACGACTGCCACCTGTACTTCAAGCGCGCGCGCTCGGTGATGGACCTGCTGGGCCACCCGCGCGAGCACCGGGCCGCGGTCGCCCAGACGCTGCTGGGGGACGCATGAACCTGTCGTTTTCCGCCGAGGACGAGGCCTTCCGCCAGGAGGTCCGCGCCTGGCTCGACGAGCACATGGTCGGCGACTTCGCCCGCATCCGGGGCCGCGGCGGCCTGGGCGACATGGACGCCTTCGTCGACGAGCGCATCGCCTGGGAGCGGGAGCTGGCCGGCGGCGGCTGGACCTGCCTGGGCTGGCCGACGGAGTACGGCGGCCGGGGCGCCTCGCTGTTCGAGGAGGTCATCTTCTACGAGGAGTACGCGCGCGCGGGGGCGCCCGGCCGGGTGGGCCACGTGGGCGAGCACTTGCTGGGCCCCACGGTCATCGCTCACGGCAGCGACGCCCAGAAGGCGCGCTTCCTGCCGGGCATCGTCGCCGGCACCGACCTCTGGTGCCAGGGGTACAGCGAGCCCAACGCCGGCTCCGACCTGGCCAACCTGAGCACCCGCGCCGAGCTCCGCGATGGGCGATGGCACCTCACCGGCCAGAAGGTCTGGACCTCGCTGGCTGAGCAGGCCCAGTGGTGCTTCGCGCTGTGCAAGACGGACCCCACAGCGGCCAAGAAGCACCACGGCATCACCTGCCTGCTGGTGCCCATGGACCAGCCCGGCGTGAGCATCGTGCCCATCAAGCAGATCACGGGCTCCAGCGAGTTCGCCGAGGTCTTCTTCGAGGACGCGGTCACCGACAAGGACAACGTCGTCGGCCCCATCCACGGCGGCTGGCGGGTGGCCATGGGCACCCTGGCGGTGGAGCGCGGCGCCAGCACCCTGGGCCAGCAGCTCGCCTTCGTGGGCGAGTTCGACCGCATCGTGGCCGCGGCGAAGGAGACCGGCGCGGCCAGCAACCCGCTGATCCGCGACCGCATCGCCGATTTGCACATGCGGCTGAAGGTCATGCGCCTCAACGCCATGCGCACGTTGTCGGCTCACGCCGCGGACCGGGAGCTGTCCCGGGAGGCCTCCATCGTCAAGCTGTACTGGTCGGTCTGGCACCGGGACCTGGGCGAGCTGGCCATGGACGTCCTGGGGGAGTCGTCGGCGATCTGCGACCCCCGCTACGAGGAGCTGCATCGGCTGTTCCTGTGGACCCGATCGGACACGATCTACGCGGGCACCAACCAGATCCAGCGCAACCTGATCGCGCAGCGCGCCCTGGGCATGCCCCGGTGAGCCCGCAGGGAGTGGACCCATGAGCGGAATGCTGCAAGGCAAGGTCGTGCTGATCACGGCCGCCGCCGGCACGGGCATCGGCTTCGCCACGGCGCGGCGGGCGGTGGAGGAGGGCGCGATCGTCGCGATCTCCGACCGGCACCCGCGGCGCATCGAGGAGGCGGCCGATGCCTTGACCGGCCCCACCGGCCTGCGCCCCCTGGCGATGGTCTGCGATGTGACCGATCAGGCCCAGGTGGACGCGCAGACCGCGGCGGTGCTGGACGCTCACGGCCGCATCGACGTGCTCGTGAACAACGCCGGCCTGGGCGGGACCTCGGACCTCATCGACATGCCCGACGAGGCCTGGCACCGCGTGATCGACGTCACCCTCACGGGCACCATGCGGGTCATGCGCAGCGTGTTGCCGCACATGGTGAAGGCGGGCAGCGGGGCCATCGTCAACAACGCCAGCGTGCTCGGCTGGCGGGCCCAGAAGGGGCAGAGCCACTACGCCGCGGCCAAGGCCGGGGTCATGGCGCTGACCCGCTGCGCGGCGATGGAGGTGAGTCGGCAGGGGGTGCGCATCAACGCGGTGGCGCCGTCCCTGGCCATGCACGCCTTCCTGCACAAGGTGACCACGCCCGAGCTGCTGGCCCAGCTGGAGGAGCAGGAGGCCTTCGGGCGCGCCGCCACCCCGGACGAGATCGCCAACGTCATCCTGTTCCTGGCCTCGGACCTGAGCTCGTACATGACGGGCGAGAACCTGAGCGTGAGCTCCCAGCACCCGTGAGTCTCTGAAATGGTTGCGAAATCCTGTGTTGGCGTGGTGGGTGAGCCCTTCGAGATGCACATCGAACTGGGCAAGATCGGCGAGTTCGCCCAGGCCACCCACGCCGTGATGGACGCCTACCTCCAGGGCGCCGTCGTGCCCCCGACCTTCCTGACCACCGACTTCTTCTGGAAGGACCGGCAGCCCGGCAGCGACGCCTGGGAGGCGGTGGAGATGTCCGAGGAGCGCGGCATGCACGCCGAGCAGGAGTACGTGTTTCACGGGCCGCCCCCCAAGGCGGGGGACGTGCTGATCGGCACCTGCCGCATCGACGACGTCACGGAGAAGATCAGCCGGGCCGGCGACCGGCTGGAGTTCGTGAAGATGGTCACGGAGTACCGCGACAAGGAGACCGGCGCGCTGGTGGCCGAGTCGATTCTCACCGGCGTCGAGCGCTGGCCGGCGGGGGAGGCCTGATGGCGACCTGGAACGACCTGATCGAGGGCCAGGGCCCCGACCCCTTCACCTTCGGCCCGCTCACCCGCACCGACTTCGTGCGCTACCAGGGCGCGTCGGGGGACATGAACCCGGTGCACCACGATGAGCCCTTCGCGACGGGCGCGGGCTACCCGGCCCCCCTGGCCGTGGGCATGTTCGTCGCCGGGGTCATGAACGGGTACGCCACGCGCTGGTTGGGTCCGGAGAACGTCCGCCGGACCCGCATGCGCTGGAAGAAGCCCGCCTTTCCCGGCTACGAGCTCACGGTCACCGGGGTGGTGCTCGCCCGCGATGAAGCCGCTCGCAGCGTCGACGTCGAGCTCACGGTCACCGACCAGGACGGCGACGTCTCCGTGCAGGGCTGGATGACCTTCGTGGTGCCCGCGTGAGCGTGGTCCTGGTCACCGGCGGCACCCGCGGCATCGGCGCGGCCATCGCCGACGCCTTCGCGGCCGACGGCGCCACGGTGGTGGTCTGCGGTCGGCGTGAGCCCGCCGAGTCACCCCACGCCTTCCTGCCCTGCGACGTGCGGGAGGCCGAGGCCTGCGCGGCCCTGATCGACCAGGTGGTGGAGCGCTTCGGTCGCCTGGACGTGCTGGTCAACAACGCCGGGGGCTCGCCGCCGGTGGACGCGGCAACGGCCTCGCCCCGACTGTCCGAGAAGATCCTCAAGCTCAACCTGCTGGCGCCCCTGTGGCTGTCCCAGGCGGCGCAGGCGGTGATGGATCCGGGCGTGATCATCAACATCGCCAGCGTGGCGGGGATGCGCGCCGCGCCGACGGTGGCTGCCTACGGCGCCGCGAAGGCGGGCCTGATCAACCTGACGAAGTCCCTGGCCGTGGAGTGGGCCCCGCGCGTGCGCGTGGTGGCCGTGACCCCGGGCCTCGTGGCCACCGACGAGTCGCGCGAGCACTACCCCGACTTCGACGCCGTCGCCGCGACCGTGCCCCTGGGCCGCTTCGGCAGCCCCACCGACATCGCCCAGGCCTGCCTCTGGCTGGCCAGCGACGCAGCTTCCTACATCTCCGGCGCCAACCTCGTCCTGGACGGGGGAGGGGAGTGGCCGGCCTTTTTGAGGATTCGAGGCAACGAATGATCTGTCAGGACCGCATCGTCATCGTCACCGGCGCCGGCGCCGGCATCGGCCGGGCCCACGCTCTGGCCCTGGGCGCGGAGGGCGCGAAGGTCGTCGTCAACGACCTGGGCACCTCGGGGAGCGGGGAGGGCGCGAGCTCCGGCCCGGCCGAGTCGGTTGCCGAGGCCATCCGCGCTG
>CALCXL010000566.1 GCA_937907595.1 uncultured Pseudomonadota bacterium | reverse complement strand
GGAGGAGGAGGGGCTCTTCCGCTTCCACTCCGAGGCCGAGCTCCTGGCCCTGGTGCAGCGCGCGGGCTTCGTCGACGCCACCGTCTCCCTGTCGTTCGGCTCGCCACCCCAGGCGATCATCGTGTCATGCCGGCGCCCCTGAGCGACCGCATCGCGGAGGCCTTCCAGGCCGAGCAGGCCAGCCGCGTGCGATCGGGCACCCGCGTGGCCTGCCTGCTGGGCATCGGCTCGTTCCTGGCCTTCTTCCTGGTCGACCCGCTGATGGTGGAGGACGTGCGCCCCCTGTACCTGTGCCGCGTCATCAGCATCGCGGTCATCGGCGGCGTGGCCGCGCTCACCCTGCGGGACCGGCCCGGCTCCTCGTCGACCTGGCTGGGGGTGGCCGGCTGCTCGGCCATCGGCCTGGGCGTCGTCGTGCTGACCGCCCTGACCGGCGGCGGCGAGAGCACCTACCACGAGGCCCTGCTGCTCACCTTCTTCGGCTTCGCGCTGCTGGTGCCCCTGCCCCCGAAGGTGGCCGGCGCGACCTTCGCGGGGCAGGTGATCCTCTACGACGTCGCCCTGCTGATCACCGACCAGAGCGGCGGCCTCGGCCACTGGGTGGCCAACAACGGCATCCTCTGGGTGGGCGCGGCCATCGCCACCGTCGGCGTCGTGCTCTCCCGGAACCTCCGCCTGCAGCAGTTCGAGGGCGCGTTCCGCCTGGCCCAGGCCAACGAGGAGCTGCAGACCCTGGACCGGGCGAAGAGCCGCTTCTTCGCCAACCTCAGCCACGAGCTCCGCACCCCGCTGACGCTGGCCCTCGCCCCCGTCGAGGCCCTGCTGGACGACCCCACCGAGCCCCTGTCGACCCCCCAGCGCGACCGGCTGGACCTGGTGCGCACCAACGCCCTGCGCCTGCTGCGCCTGGTCGACGACCTGCTGGAGCTCAGCAAGCTGGAGGCGGCCACCGTGCGCCTGCAGATCCAGCCGACGGACCTGGGCCCCTGGCTGCGCGGCCTGGTGGAGCAGGTGAACCCCCTGGCCGGCCGCAAGCGGATCTACGTCACCTTCGAGGCGGGCGAGGCGCTGCCCTCGGTCCTGCTGGATCCCCACCAGATCGAGCGCGTGGCCCTCAACGTGCTGGCCAACGCGGTCAAGTTCACGGACGAGGGCGGGCACATCCGCGTGAGCGTGCAGGCCGACGGCGACGGCGTGGCCGTGGAGGTGGAGGACGACGGCATCGGCATCCCCACGGACCAGCTGCCGCGCATCTTCGACCGCTTCCACCAGGTCGACACCTCCAGCACCCGGCGGCACGGCGGCGCGGGCATCGGCCTGGCCCTGGCCCGGGAGCTGGTGGAGCTTCACGGCGGCCAGATCTCGGCGACCTCTTCCGAGGGGGAGGGCACCACCCTGCGCTTCTGGCTGCCGACCGCGGGCCCCGCCGACGCCGTGGTGGATCGCCGTCAGCGCCGCCAGACCGTGCCCGACGACCGGCGCGGCGGCGACGGCCTGAGCCCCTGGCACGAGGAGATGCAGGAGCGCGCCGCGTACCGCCTGCAGGGCATCGAGGACGCCAGCGAGCGCCGCGTCCTGCCCCGCCCCGACTCCAGCGATCCGCGGACCACCGTGCTGCTGGTGGAGGACAACAAGGACCTGGTCCGCTTCCTGGCCAGCCTGCTGGGCAACGAGTACCGGGTCCTGCACGCGCCGAACGGCCAGGTGGGCCTGGCCATGGCGCGCCGCGAGCGCCCCGACCTGGTGGTGTCGGACGTGATGATGCCGGTGATGGACGGCCTGGAGATGGTGCGGCGCCTGCGCGACGCCCCCGAGACCGCGTCCCTGCCGGTGCTGATGCTCACCGCCCGGGGCAGCGAGGTCGACCGCATCGAGGGGCGCGCAGGAGGCGCCGACACCTACCTGACCAAGCCCTTCAAGCCCGCGGAGCTGCGCGCGGCGGTGCGCGGCCTGCTGACCAAGCAGGACGCCCGGCGGGACGGGGCGCGGGCCAGCCAGGAGCGGGTGCTGGCCACCCTGGCCGCCGGAGTGGCCCACGAGGTCCTCAACCCCCTGACCTTCCTGCAGAACGCGCTGTTCGTGCTCAAGGAGGCGTCCGAAGAGCTGCTGGCGGCGGCGCCGGACCCGGAGCTGTCCGAGGTGGTCCTGGGGGCCTACGGGGCGGGGCGCAGCGGCATCGAGCGCATCCAGGAGGCCGTCACCGACCTCAAGGGCCTGGGCGGCGACGGCCAGGAGGAAGCGCCGCGGGAGCTGCCCATCAACGACATCGCCCAGCGCGTGCTCAAGCTGGTGGGCCCGCGGCGGGTGGGCGCGGCGGTGGAGGGCACGCTGGAGGCCACCCGCCGCGTCACGGTGCAGCGGGGCGCGCTGGAGCGGGCGGTCGTCCACCTGCTGCTCAACGCCCAGCAGGCGGCCGGGGAGCAGGGGCACGTCCGCCTGTTGACCTGGGACTGCGACGACGGCGTGGCCCTGGCGGTGGAGGACGACGGGCCGGGCGTGCCGTTCGACAAGGCCAGCGACATCTTCGCCCCCTACTTCACCACCCGCGCCGACGGCTCCGGCCTGGGCCTGGCCTTGGCGCGCGGTGCGGTGGTCCGCCAAGGGGGCACCCTGGAGCTGGACCGGGGCGCCAAGCGGGGCGCGCGCTTCGTGATCCGCGTTCCGTCCACACCCGGCGGGTGATCGGAGGGGCGCGGCCCGGCTGGGGCGAGGGCTGACTTCCCCAACGCAAGCGGGCGGCCCCTGTCGCCAGGAGCCGCCCGCTGCTCGGGCGTTGCCCGCCGCGCTCCTCCCCTCAGAGGCGCGCGGCGGAGCGATGCATCACTCGGAGACGCGCTCGCGCAGGGTCTTGCCGGCCTTGAAGTCGGCGTAGTTGCGAGCGGGGATGTCGATGGGCGCGCCGGTGGCGGGGTTGCGGCCCGTGCGGGCGGCCCGTCGCTTCGTCGAGAAGGTCCCAAAGCCGGGGATGGTCACCTTGCGGCCAGCGTCGAGCTCAACGGCGATGATCCCGTTGCGGGGCTCCGCCGAGAAGATCGCGTCCACGATCTCCAGCGCCTTCGCCTGGGTGATGTCGGTCTTCTTGGCCAGCTTCTGAGCGAGTTCGGTCTTGTTCACAGTCAACTTCTCCGTGGAGACAGCGGGTCCCTCGTCGCAAAAGGGAGCCGCGGTTCGTTCAACGCGGCGGAAGGTACCCTCCGGAAGGGCCCGTCGCGCCGGCATTGTCGCGTGATCCGGAAATTCGCAAACGGCGGACGTCTCCCCGCCCCGGGGGTTCTGGGCGGGCCGATCGCCAGAACGCCCGCGGGGCCTGAGTCCTGGGGAGATCCCTTCGGCGGCCAACGACACGGTCCGCTCCCGCGATTATTTATCTACCCCATGGTAGATTTTTGGCTGACCCCGACGTTTCGGCGCGACCGGCATCGTCGACCACAATCCCTCTTCCGGCGGACATGCATTGTGGATACGCTCGCGCGCATGCGAACCCTGTGGCTGCTCCTCCTCCTGACCCTCCCCCTGACCGGCTGCTTCGGCCAGCGCCTCGGCGGCGGGGGCGGTGGCGGCGACGACGACGACTCGGCCAGCGACGACGACGACGACTCCGGCCCCGGGGACGACGACGACGACGACCTGACGCCGAGCGCCAACGACCTGGACGGGGACTCGATCAGCAACCTGCACGAGGGCGATGGGGTCGTGGACACGGACGGCGACGGCACGCCCGACGAGCTGGACGAGGACAGCGACAACGACGGCATCTCCGACGCGGACGAGGCGGGCGACGAGGATCTGGACACGCCCCCGGTGGACACGGACGGCGACGGCGTGCCGGACTTCCGGGACGGGGACAGCGACGGCGACGGGATCGCGGACAGCGTGGAGGCCGGCGACGACGACCCGAACACGCCCCCCGCGGACAGCGACTTCGACGGCATCCCCGACTCCATGGAGACCGACTCCGACGGCGACGGCATGCTCGACGCCGACGAGGGCACCGTGGACAGCGACGGCGACGGCCTCCCCGACTTCCAGGACACGGACAGCGACGGCGACGGCATCGACGACGTGCTGGAGAAGGACGGGGACACCGACGGCGACGGCACGCCCGACTACCTGGACGACGACAGCGACGGCGACGGCATCCCCGACTCTGTGGAGGGCGGCGGCGACCACGACGGCGACGGCACCATCAACAGCCAGGACCTGGACAGCGACGGCGACGGGATCTCCGATTCCGAGGAGGGCATGGTCGACAGCGACGGCGACGGCCTCATCGACGCCCTGGACGTGGACTCGGACAACGACCTGCTCAGCGACGCCTTCGAGGCCGCCAACGGCTCGGACCCCACCAGCGCGGACACGGACGGCGACGGCACCAGCGACCTGATCGAGCTGGGCACGGGCACGGACCCCAACGACCCCAACGACAACTTCGCCGAGAACGGGGACCTGGTCTTCGTGGTGCCGCCCCGCGAGCCCACGACGCCGAGCACCGCGCCGGTCTCCACCACCACCAACTTCCAGCAGGTGGACCTGTACGTCCTGCTGGACCACACCTGCTCCATGGACGGCGAGATCGCGGCCATGAAGGGCGCGGCCACGGACATCCTCAACGACCTGACCTGCGACTCGTCGGGGGTGCCCTGCGTGGAGGACGCCATGTGCGGGGTGGACGAGGTCTGCAGCCTGGACGGGGCCTGCATCCAGGATCCGGCGGTCTACGAGTGCATTCCCAGCTTCTGGTCGGGCTCGGGCGAGTTCGGCGGATCGGGGGATCCGGGCTTCCCGCCCTTCATCCCCGCGAGCACGGAGCCCGTGGAGAACAACCTGAGCATCCAGCCCAGCCCCACCGCCACGGCCAG
>CALCXL010000565.1 GCA_937907595.1 uncultured Pseudomonadota bacterium | reverse complement strand
GATCGGGGCATGCGCCGACTCCGGTGGATTGCACTCCCGACGGTAGCAGGCGGGGGCGCCGTCTCCGCGATCTGCCGACGCCAGGGACCACGCGCCGTCCCGGGACCGGCCGATCTCCACGTTCCCCGACGACCACTGGCTCGTCGACGACCCCGACACCGCCACCGGCCTGCGCTTCGACGTCTCCTCGGCCGACGACGTCCTGGTGCCTGCGGGCCGCCCGCCGGAGGTCCTGCAGCGCTGCATGCCCCTGTTCCAGGCCGTCCTGGACCCCAGCTACGAGGCGATGCTGGGCTGGGAGCCCTTCTTCCGGTCCCTGCGGGATCGGGAGCCAGCGACGATCCGGGACCCCTACGCGCCCTGATCCGCTTCGGCCGGCGGCTTGAAGGGCGACTTGCGCTCGCGCATCACGGCGATCATGGCCTCGTTGTGCTCGCACTCCCCTTCCAGGAAGTGCTGCACGCCGCGCGCCAGCCGCGGGTCGGCGACCCAGTGGGCCGAGCGGATCGGCACCGGCAGGAAGCCCCGCGCGATCTTGTGTTCGCCCTGCGCGCCGGCCTCGTACAGCGTCAGGCCCTGCTGCAGGCAGTGGTCGATGGCGGCGTAGTAACAGGTCTCGAAGTGCAGCTGCGGCCGCTGCTCGTCGCAGCCCCAGTAGCGTCCGTACATGGCGTCGCTGCCCGGCCGGTGGAAGTTGAGGGCCCCGGCCAGGAGCTCCCCCCCCTCGCTCGCGGCGGCGAAGCGCACGGCCGGAGCGTAGGTGGCGCGGATCCGGTCGAAGAAGGCCGGCGTCAGGTAGGGCTGCCCCCACTTGCGCTCGCCGGTGTCCAGGTAGAAGCGCTTGAGGCCGGCCCAGTGCGCGTCGCCCATCTCCTCGCCGCTCAGCATGGCGACGTCCACGCCCTGCTCCACCACCTTGCGGCGCTCGCGCCGGATCTCCCGCCGCCGCTTGCTGGTCATGGCGCCAAGGAAGGACTCGAAGTCCGCCCAGCCGCCCAGGTTCTCCCAGTGGTACTGCACGGAGATGCGCCGCAGGTAGCCCGCCTCCTCCAGGGCGCGCTGGTCCTCCTCGGTGGTGAACAGCCAGTGCACGCTGGAGAACCGGAGCTGCACCGCGGCCTCCCGCACCGCCACCATCAGGGCCCGGCGCACCTCCCCGTCGCCATCGGCCAGCAGCACGCGCCGCCCCGTCGCCGGCGTGAAGGGCGGCATGACCACCAGCTTGGGGTAGTAGGCGATGCCGCCGCGCTGCGCGCCCTCAGCCCAGGCCCAGTCGAAGATGTACTCGCCGTAGGAGTGCGACTTGACGTAGGCGGGCACGGCGCCGACCACCTGCCCGTCGCGCTCGGCCAGGAAGAACAGGGGCTGCCAGCCGGTGTCGCCGCCCACGGAGCCGCTGTCCTCCAGCGCCTTGAGGAAGGCGTGGGCGAGGAAGGGCGAGCGCCCGGGGTCCAGGGCGTCCCAGGCTTCGGACGGCACCTCGGCCGCGCCACCGACGATGCGGATCTTCACGGGCCCAAACGTAGTGGAGGAACGGCCGGGCCGCTCGATGCAGCGCCGACGTCGCGCCGGCGATCAGGCCCGGGGCAGATCCGGAACGGCGCAGGAGGTCAGCAGGCCGGTGCCCTCCCGATCCCGCGACACCAGATCCGGGGGCAGACCCGCCTCCCGGAGCTGCCTCTGCAGCCGGCGGATCAGCAGGTCGATGCGCGGCCCCGCCTCCCCCGCCTCCTCGGGCCAGAGGACCCCGGCCAGGGCGACGTCGGACACGCGGGCCGTCCCCTGTTCGCCGGCCACGAAGCCCGCGGACTGCACGGCCAGGGTGCGCAGCAGGGCCACCCGTGTCTCCCCGCGCACGCTGGTGCGGTTCCCGCTGCGGGTCTCCTGCACCAGGACGCTCTTGCCGCGGAAGTCGATGCGCAGCGCGCTCTGGGCCTCCTGGGGGGGCGCCTCGACGGGATCCTCCAGCGGGAGGGGGGGCAGGGCCGGCGCCGACGCCGTCGCCACGAACTCGTCGACGTCGGGGGGGTGGCCCATGAGCAGATCGCCCATGGCCTGCAGCCGGGCGGTCGGCACCTCGTCCGACATCGACGAGGCGGAGCCCACGGCGGGGAAGTCCTCCTCCGTCGGCGGCTCGAACTCCTCGGTGCCGTCCAGCGCGAGCTCGCCCAGGGACTCCAGGAAGTCCGGGGTCGAGGGGGATGCGTGCACGTCGGGCCCCGGCCGGGTCTCCGACAGCGCCGTCGTCTCCGCCTGACCGGCCGCCTCCAGCGCGCGCCAGCCGCCGTCGACCTCCTCCAGCACCAGCCGCCCGGCGCCGGGCAGGCCCTCGCGCGGCATCCGGGGCAGGCGGAACTTGAAGTCCAGCGCGCCGCCCATGCCCAGGGTCTGCCGCTTGCTCACCTCGCAGGACTCGCCCGCCGCCAGCAGCCGGCCCCCCACCCAGGTGCCCCCCGAGGAGCCCAGGTCGCGCACGAACAGCTGCCCGGGCTCGGCCCAGATCATGGCGTGGTGCCGGCTGATGGCGGGGTGGCGGACCACGACGTCCGCCCAGGGATCCCGGCCGATGATCACCGGCCGACGGCCGATCGGGAGCTCCGCCGCGGTCGCGCCGCGGCCCAGGAGCACGATCACCCCCGCCAGGTTGTTGTCGGTCATTCGGTCTCCCTGCCCCTCGTCGTCGGCCCCGCGCCCCCGCTGGCCCATCGACTCCGCGCAGTATTTCCCATCGCGGCCGACCTCGCCCGACTGATCGGGGGGTCGCTCCCTGCAGGCGTCGGCGCTATCTTCCGCGCTCAGGAGATCTGCATGGCCACCCGGCGCGACGAACAGGAGGACGGACAGGTCCTCACGAAGAAGAAGCCCAAGACCCGCAAGCCGCGGATGTACAAGGTGCTGATCCACAACGACGACTACACGCCGATGGAGTTCGTCGTGGCGATCCTGGAGCAGGTGTTCCGGCTCAACCAGGTCGACGCCACCCGCGTGATGCTCCACGTGCACAACCAGGGCATCGGCGTGGCCGGCGTGTTCCCGCACGAGGTCGCGGAGACGAAGATGCACCAGGTGATCTCCAACGCCCAGCGCAACGAGTTTCCGCTGCAGTGCACCCTGGAGCCCGAGGACTGGAACGAGGACGACTCGGGGTGAAGGCGGCGGCGAAGGACCCCGCCCGATCGGGCAGCGTCGCCTGGACAGGCCGCGGGCCGATGGTTAGCTCAATCCCAGCCAAACGGGTGCCCGGCGCTAAGCTGGCCGTCCGCCTCCCAGCGACAGGACCGACCCCATGCTGACCCGCGAACTCCAGCAGACGCTGCGCCGCGCGCTTGAAATCGCCATGGAGCGCCGCCACGAGTACCTCCTGCTGGAGCACCTGCTCGCGGCGATGCTCGCGGACACCCGCGCCATCGAACTCCTGGACGCCTGCGGGGCCGACCGGGACACCCTCAAGGACGAGCTGGACGAGTGGCTGGGCGACCAGGACTCCATGGAGGGCGACGACGACGTCGAGCCCCAGCAGACCCTCTCGTTCCAGCGGGTGCTGCAGCGGGCCGTCATGCACGTGCGCAGCTCCGGCCGGGACACGATCGACGCCGGCAACCTGCTGATCTCCATGTTCCGGGAGCCCGAGTCCTTCGCCATCTACCTGCTGGAGCAGCAGGGGGTCACCCGCTTCGACCTGGTCAACTACGTCAGCCACGGCATCAGCAAGGTGCCGGGCAAGGACAACCCCAGCACGCCCCGAGGCGTCGACGCGGAGGGCGAGGAGGGCGGTGGGGCCCCGGCCAACCCCCTGGAGTCCTACTGCGACGAGCTGGTGGCCAAGGCCGCCGCGGGCAAGATCGACCCCCTGGTCGGCCGCGAGGAGGAGATCGAGCGCGCCATCCAGGTGCTCTGCCGCCGCCGCAAGAACAACCCGGTGTTCGTGGGTGACCCGGGCGTGGGCAAGACGGCGATCGCCGAGGGCCTGGCCCTCAAGGTGCACCAGGGCGTGGTGCCGGACGTGCTGGGCGACGTGAAGATCTACGCCCTGAACATGTCGGCCCTGCTGGCGGGCACCCGCTACCGCGGCGACTTCGAGGAGCGCCTCAAGACGCTGATCGACCAGCTCAAGGAGGACCCCAAGGCGATCCTCTTCATCGACGAGATCCACACGGTCGTCGGCGCGGGCGCCACCACCGGCGGGACGATGGACGCCGGCAACATGCTGAAGGCGCCGCTGGCCTCGGGCGAGCTGCGCTGCATCGGCTCCACCACCCACTCGGAGTACAAGTCGGCCTTCGGCAAGGACCGGGCCCTGGCCCGTCGCTTCCAGAAGATCGACGTCGTGGAGCCCACGCCGGAGGAGGCCTACCGCATCCTGCGCGGCCTCAAGGAGCGGTACGAGGAGCACCACGGGGTCAAGTACACCGACGCG
>CALCXL010000564.1 GCA_937907595.1 uncultured Pseudomonadota bacterium | reverse complement strand
CCTCCATCCGGAACGAAATCTCCAGGAAGTCGATGGACTCGAGGCCCAGGTCCTCGAAGAGGGTCGCGGTCTCAACGACCTCGTCCTCTTCGACGCCACGCGTCTCCACGATGATGGTCCGCAGCTCCTCAAGGATCTCCGCGCGATCAGCCATCTCAACTCTCCTCTTGTGGCCCCTTCATGGGCCACGTTGTTCCGTGGGGTACGCCGGCCCGGCGGACCCCGGTTCAGCTCAGCTCTGCCGTCCAGCGACGGACGGCGACGGTTGCGTTCTGGCCACCGAATCCGAAAGCGTTGACCAGGACCCCGTCGACGTCGGCGCGCCGCGGCTTGTGGGCCACGATGTCGAGTTCGCAGGCGGGGTCGGGGTGCTCGTAGTTTGCAGTGGGGTGCACCAGCTGCTCGGCCACGGTGCGCGCCGCGACCACCGCTCCGACGGCGCCGGCGCCGTGGATCAGGTGGCCGATGATCGACTTCGTGCCTGAGACGGGGATGGACTGCAGCCGATCCCCGAACACCAGCCCGAGCGCGGTGGTCTCCGCGGAGTCGTTGGCGGCGGTGGAGGTGCCGTGGGCGTTGATGTAGCCGATGTCCGCCGGCGTCATGCCCCCGTCCTCGATGGCGCGCTGCATGGACACGGCCATGCCGGTGCCCGCGGGGTGGGGCGCGGTCAGGCGGAAGGCGTCGCTGCTGTACCCGAAGCCCGCGAGCTCGGCGATGATCGTGGCGCCGCGAGCCAGCGCGTGCTCCTCGCGCTCCAGGACCACGGCCGCGGCCCCCTCCCCCATCACGAAGCCGTCCCGCTCCTTGTCGAAGGGGCGCGAGGCGCGCTCGGGCTCGTGGTTGCGCGTGGACAGCGCGGTCAGGTTGCAGAAGCCGCCCATCATCTCCCGCGTGACCAGGGTGTCGACCCCCAGCGCGAGCACGACGTCGGCCTCCCCGCGGCGCATCATGGAGACGGCGTCGCCGATGGCCGTGTTGCCGCCCGCGCAGGCGGTGCTGACCGTGAGCGCCTGCCGCGCCTGGAAGAGCCAGGCCAGGGCCTGCATCAGCTGCACCTGGCTGTACCGCTCCATCTCCAGGAGCGTGGCCGCCTCCGCGAAGGCGGGCATCATGTCCTCGTCCGCAACGTCCTCGAAGCCGGGCACGCCGGCCTCCGTGACGCGGTCCGCGGCGCGGGCCAGGATCTCCAACATCTGGTCGTCGAAGCCGCCGGCAGCCACCACGGCGCGGCGCGAGGGCGGCACGTCGAGGCCCGAGTCGCGACCGATACCGGCCTGCTGCAGGGCTTCCAGGGCGGCGGAGACGCCGAAGGTCATGGGGCGACCGGTGACGGGGTAGGGGCCCAGGGCCTCCGGCACGTCGGGCCAGCCAGGCACCTCGCCGGCGATGTGCGCGGCCATGCCCGACGGATCCCACAGGCTGACGGAGCCGATGGCCGACGCACCGCTGCACAGCGTGGCCCAGCAGGCATCCACTCCGATGCCAGCCGCGGTCACCATGCCGGTGCCTGTGATGACGATCCGTCCCGTCATGGACCCTGCGTCCTGCCCCGAAAACCCTTTGAGATCCGATGGATAAAGGGTTGGAATGCCCCTCTGTTCCGAAAGGTGCCGCTACCTAACACGCACGCTTGGGGCTGTAAAGCGTGCGCGAGGCCCCGAGGGCCATCTCAAACGGCGCCGTTGGCCTCCAGGGAAGCCAGCGGATCATGCGAGCCTTCGCCGCCGACCGCGGCGACCGTCTTCTTGCGGCCCCAGTCGGTGCGAACGCAGAATTCGAACAGCGTGTCGAAGTAGTCGTTTACCGAGATCAACGGCTCCGTGCCCGTGCCCTCCAGATCGGCCAGCACGTTGCTGGTGTCGAAGAGGGGCGACCGCACGAAGTAGGGCATGTAGACCGTGCCCTGGCTGATCAGCATGCGCTGCGCCGGCGTGGCCGACTCGTCGATGCCCGGACGGATGTTCTTGTCGAAGTCGTCCGGCGTCACGAAGGTCGGGTACGGGCGCTCGAACCACTTGCTGGCGTGGGTCGCCAGGTCGCGGATGCGGCAGATCTTGTCCGGGCCGGCGGCCAGGTGGTAGTTCCGGCCGATGGTGCTGTCGCCCTTGAGGCTCAGGTTCACCAGGCAGTCGGCGACGTAGTTGATCGGCACCACGTCCACCGGCGTGTCCTCGAAGCCGATCATCAGATCCCACCAGCCGCGCGCGTACACGCGAAGGGGCCAGTACAAGACGTTGAAGTTCGGCGTCTCCCCGGTGCGGCTGTCGCCGACGACGGTGGAGGGGCGGTAGATGCTGACCGGGTTGCCCTGCTCGCGGAAGGCGCGGACCAGGGCCTCCGACTCGAACTTGCTCTGCTCGTAGAAGTTGGCCCAGCCCAGCCCCTTGTTCGACAGCTCGCTCTCCCGCACGACGTCGTTGCGGTTCCCCGAGACGTAGGCCGTGGAGACGTAGTCCAGGCGGCGCAGGCCGTGGGCGTCGGCGATGGCCTCGCAGACCTCCAGGACCCGGCGGGTGCCGTCCAGGTTGTACTCCCGGCTGAACTCCAGCGTGGCGCCGAAGTCCACCGACGCCGCGCAGTGCACGACGTGGTCGCACTCGCTGACGATCATGGCCCGGTCGGCGTCCGTCAGGCCGAGGCCCTCCTTCAGCAGGTCCCCGCGCACGAACGTGAAGCGCTCCGCCACGGTGTCGGCCTGGTCGCCGAAGTGGGTCTTCAGGAACTTGTTGGCGCGCTTCTCCAGGCGGGCGGCGTCCGGGGCGCGCACGAGCAGGTAGAAGCGCAGATCCGAGGGCGCGCGCTCGATGTAGCGCTTGATCGCCTCTCCGCCCACGAAGCCGGTACCACCGGTGAGGAACATGGCCTTCATGGTGCTCTACTTCCTCTTCTTGGCCTTGATGGCCTCTTCGGTCGCGCGCTCCTCGTCGCTCAACCAGTCCATGAAGTCTTCGCCCATGGAGATGCCGCCGTCGGCGCGGATGGTCTGCCCCAGGATCCAGTCGGCGTCCGGGGTGCACAGGAAGCTGACGATGCCGCACAGGTCGTTCGGCGTGCCCATGCGGGACAGCGGCGACTTCGTGGTGGCGTAGTTGTCGACCGCGTGGGGGTACTTGAACCAGTCGATGGCGCGGGTCTTGATGGGCCCGGCGGAGACCGCGTTGGTGTGGATGCCCAGGGGCGCCAGCTCGTAGGCGAGGTAGCGGCAGAGGGCCTCCATCGCCGCCTTGCTGACGCCGATGTTCGCGTACTCCGAGAAGGTCATGTCCGCGCCGATGGAGGACAGGCCGATGATGTGGCCGCCCTGCACCTTGAGCAGCGGGGTCAGCTGCTGGGCCAGGAGCAGCAACGCGGTGACGTTGATGTCCATGGCGGCGCGCCAGCTGAACAGGCCCATGCGCAGGATGCTGCCCATGGTGCCGAAGGCGGCGTTGTGGACCAGGATGTCCAGCTGACCGACCTCCTCGTTGATGGTCTTGGTCAGGCCGCGGATGGCCTTGTCGTCGCGCATGTCCGCCTGGAACACCCACACGCGGCGCCCCAGATCGCGGATCTCCTGCGCGGTCTCCTCTGCCGTGGTGGCGTCGGACTTGAAGTTCAGGATGATGTCCGCGCCGTCCTGCGCCAGGCGGAGGGAGATGGCCTTGCCGATCCCCCGCGTGCCACCGGTGACCAGGGCGATCTTGCCTTCGTGCTTCATGGAGCCAGTTTCCCTTCGGGGTTCCGGATTGGTCCTACCAATACGCGGAGCGCGCGGAACCTACCGACGCCCGATCCACCGGTCAAGGGTGGATGGCCCCGCGGGAGGTGATCGGCGTCTGCGCGCGTGTATCCTCGGACGCCATGCGTCGCATCTTCCTTCTGCTCTTCGCCCTCCTCCTCACCGCCTGCGAAGGCGCCGACCTGCACGAAGCGCAGCAGCTGGACTCGCCGGAGGCCTACGAGGCCTTCCTGACCGAGTACCCGCAGAGCGCAGAGGCCGCCCGCCTGCGGGAGCGCATCGAGGAGCTCCGGTTCCTGCGCGCCCAGCGCGAGGGCACGGTGGAGGCCTTGCAGGGCTACTTGCAGCGGCACCCCGACGGCGCCCACGCCCAGAAGGCCCGCAAGGAGGAGGACAAGCTGTCCTTCGACGTGGCGAAGCGGGAGAACACGCCCGACGCCTACCAGGCCTACCTGGACAGCCACGCCGCCGGCGAGTTTGTGGAGCACGCGCGCGACCGCAAGGAGACGATCCTCTACCTGCCGAACATGAGCGTGGCCGACGTCGCGGCTGCGCGCATCAACATGGCCGGCGACACCAAGGGCGAGCTCAACGGCTGGCGCGTGACCGCGGTGGTCACGAACGGCGGCGACCGCACCCTGGCCACCGTGGAGTGCGCCGTCGACTACCTGGACGCTGGTGGCAAGGTGGTCAAGACCGACACCTGGTGGGCCGTCGCCCGGGACCTGGGTGGCTTCCCGACCCCTCCGGAGATGATCCCGACCTTGAAGAAGGGGGAGAGCCGGGGGTTCAAGTTCGGGACCGCGGAGCGGCCTGAGGGCTTCGCCGACAAGTTCGACGTGCGGGTGACGGGGATCGAGTTCCGGAAGTAGGCGCAGCAGGGACGCGGTAGGGCGGAAGCAGCAAGGGGGCACGACCCGCGCTTCCGCAGTTCCGTGGTTCCGCGTCCTCGCCCCTCACTCCGCCCAGAAGTCGTAGAAGTTGAACCAGCAGAATGGATGCGCCCGCGCGTAGCCCTCCAAGCTGTCTGCGAAGCGCTGCGCGTAGCCCGTCAACGCCTCATCGCGCCCCGATCGCGGAAGCTCCACCCGATCGGCGAAGGGCTCGCAGAGGAGCCGGTAGCGGTTCGGCTGCTCAAAGAGCCCGGTGCACAGGAAGACGGGGCAGCGCAGGATCGACGCCACCTCGTAGGGCCCCGCCGCCACGAAGGCCTGCCGCCCGAAGAAGTCGACCGCCACCTGCCGGCCCCCCGCCGCGCGATCGCCCAGCAGCGCCACGAAGGCGCCGTCGTCCACCAGCCTCTTGATCCGCAGCACCCAGGAGGAGTCGCCGGGGTCGATGGCCACGATGCGCGCCGCCGCGCCGGGGGACGCAGCCTCGAGCATCCCCGAGATCCGCCGCGCGTGCTCGGTGAACATCACGACGTACACGGGCAGGTCGTGGTCCCGCGCGAAGGCGCCCATCGCCTCGAAGCTGCCCAGGTGGGAGCCCAGGAGGATCGCGCCCTGACCCGTCGCCCGCTGCGCCTCAAGGAGCTCACGCCCCTGGTAGTGCAGGTCGAAGCCGTCGACGCGGTCGCGGATCAGCAGGAAGCGGTCCAGGGCCACGGTCCCGAAGGCGAAGAAGTGGCGGTAGACGTCGCGCAGCCGGACACGCTCCAGGTGCAGCGCCAGCCACTGCCGCGACGCACTGCGGGCCGGT
>CALCXL010000563.1 GCA_937907595.1 uncultured Pseudomonadota bacterium | reverse complement strand
GCGCCAGGAGGGCTGGGAGCCGGCGGTGGTGACGGGTCCGGCGACGGACAACAGCAGCGGGAGCGCCGGGATCGAGGAGCGCTGCGCGCTGCCGGCCGTGAACGCCCGATCGGAGGCGACCCGCTTCGCCCAGACCGTGCTCGACGCGCTGGGCGACGACGCCCCCGCCCTGACCCGAGCGAGCTGAGCCATGCCCCAGACCGTCGACGTCGCCCTGGTGGGCGCGACCGGGTACGCCGGCGCCGAGCTCCTCCGCCTGCTGATCGGCCACCCCGCGGTGACGGTCTCCCAATGCGTCTCCACGTCCCGGGCGGGTCAGCGCATCGACGCCGTGCACCCCGGCCTGGCGGGCTTCGTCGACGGCTGCTTCGTCGGCGTGGACGACCTGGACCTGGAGGGGGTCGACGTCCTCTTCCTGGCCACCCCCCACGGCGCGGCGGGCCCCTGGGTGGAGCGGGCCGACGCAGCCGACGTGCCCCTGGTCATCGACCTCAGCGCCGATCACCGCCACGCGCCGGGCTGGGTCTACGGCCAGGCGGAGTGGCACCGCGACCTGCTGCCCGGCGCCATGCGCGTCGCCGTGCCGGGCTGCTTTGCCACCGCGATCTCCCTGGCGCTGGCGCCCTTCGTCGCCGCCGGGCACTTCACCGGCCCCGTGCAGATCGTCGCCGCCACCGGCTCCACGGGCTCCGGCGCGACGCCGAAGGAGGGCACCCACCACCCCCTGCGCTTCGTGAACCTGCGCGCCTACAAGATCCTCAAGCACCAACACGTGCCGGAGATCTCCATCTTCCTGGCCGGCCTGGGCCCCGTCGGTCCCCTGCACTTCGTGCCCCTCTCCGCGCCGCTGGATCGGGGCATCCTGGCCACCTGCTTCCTGCGGCCGGACCCGGTCCTGGAGCTCGAGGCTGCCCGCGCGCTGCTGGAGGAGGCCTACGCCGAGCACCCCCTGGTGCGGGTGCGGGACGACTCCCCCGAGCTCCGCCACGTGCGCGGCACCGGGCTGTGCGACCTGTCGGTTCACGCCGACGGCGAGCAGCTTGTGGTGCTCGCCGCTCTGGACAACCTGGGCAAGGGCGCCGCCGCCCAGGCCCTGCAGTGCCTCAACCTCGCGCTCGGCCTGCCTGGCGAGCTCGGCCTGGGGGCGCCACCGTGCCTGCCCTAGAGACCCTCTCCCCCGCCTCCCTTCTCCCCTTCGCCATCGAGTCCGGCCGGGGCGCCCGCCTCACCGACGACCAGGGCCGCAGCTACTGGGACTACTACGGCGGCCACGCGGTCGCGCTGCTCGGCCAGGGGCACCCCCGCTGGGTCGAGGCGATCAGCGCCCAGGCCCGTCGCCTGTCCTTCGTGACCACGATCGCCCCCACCTCCGTGCGCGACCGCGCCATCGACGCCCTCTGCACCTTCGCCCGCATGGACCGCGCCTTCCTGGTCAACTCCGGGGCCGAAGCGAACGAGGCCGCCTTGAAGGTGGCCCGCAAGGCGACGGGCCGGAGCACCGTGGTGGCGATGGAGCGGGGCTTTCACGGCCGCACGATGGCCTGTCTGGGGGTCACCGAGTCCGGCCACTACCGCGCCGACCACGCCCCCGTGCACGCCGACGCCCGCTTTGTGCCCTTCGGCGATCTGGACGCGCTCGCCGCGGCGGTGGACGGCGACGTGGCCGCGGTGATCATCGAGCCCATCCAGGGCATCGGCGGAGTGCACGAGGCCCCCCAGGGCTTCCTGGAGGGCGCGCGACGGATCTGCGACGCAAACGGCGCCCTGCTCATCCTGGACGAGGTCCAGACCGGCATCGGCCGCACCGGGGAGGCGATGGCCTGGCACCGCGCGCCCGGCTGCCGCCCCGACCTGGTGACCGTCGGCAAGTCCCTGGGCAACGGCTTCCCCGTCGCCGCGCTGCTCCTGACCGAGGCGATGGCGGACACCACGAAGCCCGGGGAGCACGGCAGCACCTTCGGAGCCGCCCCCCTGGCCTGCGCGGCGATCCTGGCGGTGCTGGAGGCGATCGACGCCGACGATCTGCTCGCCCGGGCCCGCAGCATCGAGGCCGGGATCCGCGCCGCCCTGGAAGACCTGCCCGGGGTCGTCGCGATCCGGGGTCGCGGCTGCCTGCTGGGGGTCGTGCTGGACCGCCCAGCCCGGGACGTCGCCGCCGCGCTGCTGGACGCCGGCCTCCTGGTCGGCGGCGCCAACGATCCCCTGTGCCTTCGCCTCTGCCCGCCGGCGGTCCTGCCGTTCGAGGCCATCGACGCCTTCGCCACCGCCCTGTCGGGCGCCCTGGAAGCCCCCTGAATGGAACGCACCCTCTCCCTGCTCGACGCGGTCCCCTACCTTCGCGCCTACGCCGGCCAGCGCTTCGTCGTGAAGCTCGGGGGGGAGCTGCTGCAGGAGCGCACCCACCGCGACCGCGTAGCCCGGGACCTGGCCGTCCTTCATCGCCTCAACATCGGCGTGGTGATCGTGCACGGCGGGGGCCCCCAGCTCGACGCCATGACCGCCCGGCTGGGCCTCCCCGTGGAGCGGGTCGCCGGCCGGCGCATCACGTCCGAGGAGGTCCTGGAGGCCGCCAAGATGGTCTTCCGGGGCCAGATCAGCCTGGACCTCGTCTCTGCCTTGATCGCCCAGGGCGAGCGGGCGGTGGGGCTGTCCGGCGTCGACGGGGGCCTGGTCACGGCTGATCGACGCCCGGAGGCCCTGGTCACCGCGGACGACGGCTCCCGGGTGGCGGTGGACTACGGCGAAGTGGGCGACATCGCGTCGGTGGATCCCACCCTCCTGCTGGCGGTGCTCGCGGCGGGCGGCCTGCCGGTGATCAGCCCCCTGGCCGCCGACGCCGCGGGCCGCATCTTCAACGTCAACGCCGACACCGTCGCCGCCCGGGTCGCCGTGGCCATCGGCGCCGCGAAGCTCATCCTGCTCACGCGCGCGCCCGGCCTCCTGCGCGATGTGAACGACCCCGCCAGCCTCATCCACTGGACCGACCTGGAGGAGCTGGACACGTTGGTGAAGGACCGGGTCCTGCAGGGCGGCATGCGGCCCAAGGCGGCGGCCATCCGCACGGCGCTGGAGGGCGGCGTGCCCCGGGTGCACGTTGTGGACGGCCGGCGGGACGGCGCGCTCCTGGAGGAGATCTTCACCACGGAGGGCTGCGGGACCCTGGTGGTGGCCACTGCGGAGACCACGCCGGCAGAACCGCTGCACTGAGCCGACGGACAAAGAGGTCCTCGGGGCCCATCGGGCGCCAAACGGCCGTCGACGTTCGCCGCCGCGCGTGCTTTGATGCGATCCGACCTGACTGGAGGTTTTCCATGCGCAGTGCAGCGTTCGCGCTCTCGATGATGACGATCGGCCTTCTCGCCGGAGGCTGCAGCGACGAAGACGTCAGCCTGACGCTCTCCCCCTACGACCTGGTGGCCTTTCCCAACCAGCTCGACTTCGGCGCCCTGGCCATCGGCGCCCGGCTCGAGGGCAGCATCATCGTGCAGAACGTCGGCAGCGGCGGCGCGGAGGTTACGCAGGTCGCCCTGGGCGGCGCGGGCGGGGCCAACTTCACGCTGCCCGAGTCCTGGTCCGGAGACCTGAACAAGGACCAGGACCACGAGTTCAAGGTGATCTTCTCCCCGGAGGACGAGGGCTTCTTCGAGGACCGGCTGATCCTCAACATCACCACCGGCACCGGCACCGAGGGCTTCGAGATCCGGCTGCGTGGGCGCGGCGTGACGGCCGGCCTGCGCGCCTACCCGGCCCTCGTCGACTTCGGGCCCGTGGACGAGGGCGACTCCCAGGACGACAACTTCATCGTCGAGAACATGACCGACGCCGCCATCACCATCACCGGCGTCAGCTGGGACGGCGACGAAGAGGGCTTCGACCTGGATCAGCCCCTGGGCTTCGACGCCTTCCCCTGGATCGTGGACGCCCGCTCCACCCTGGAGGTCCCCGCCACCTACGACGCCCCCGACGCCGACGGCCGGGAGGTCACCCTGCGCCTGCTGGGGCCCGACGACGCGGACTGGGGGGTGGAGATCGACCTGCGCGCCAACGAATGCGACGGCTCGGCCCACCCCGACTGGGACAACGATGGCGACGGCGTGACCGTGTGCGGCGGCGACTGCGACGACGACGACGACGAGACCTACCCCGGCGGGGTCGAGGTCGGCGACAACCAGGACAACGACTGCGACGGCATCACGGACGAGGGCACGGAGCTCTACGACGACGACGGCGACGGGCTGTCGGAGGTGGAGGGCGACTGCAACGACGCCAACCCCGACACCCACGCGGGCGCGGACGAGGTCGCCGACGGCCAGGACAACGACTGCGACGGGCTGGTGGACGAGGGCACCACGGCGGACGACTCCGACGGCGACGGCATCACCCAGCCCGCCGGCGACTGCGACGACACCAACGCCCTGGTCTACCCCGGCGCCGACGAGCTGGAAGACGGCATCGACAACGACTGCGACGGGATCATCGACGAGACCACGTCGGTCTACGACGACGACGGCGACGGCTTCTGCGACAACGCGCTGGGCTGCATCGGCGGCGCGCTGCCCGGCGACTGCAACGACGGCGACAGCGGCGCGTACCCGGGGGCCACGGAGGTGGTCAACGGGGTCGACGACGACTGCGACGGCATCGTGGACAACGGCACCCCCGCCTTCGACAACGACGGCGACGGCTACACGGCCCTGGGCGGTGACTGCGACGACTCGGACCCGAACAGCTACCCCGGCGCGCCCGAGCTCGCCGACTCCCTCGACAACGACTGCGACGGTGTCTACGACGAGGGCACGGTCTACGTGGACGACGACGGCGACGGCTTCGCCGAGGTCGACGGCGACTGCAACGACACGTCGGACCTGATCTTCCCCGGCGCGGCCGAGGACCTGGGCTCCCTGACCCCGAACCTGGGGGACGGCATGGACAACGACTGCGACACCCTGGTCGACGAGGGCACGGACACCTACGACGACGACGGCGACGGCTTCAGCGAGATCGGGGGCGACTGCAACGACGCCAACCCCGACTACTCGCCCGGCGTCTACGACATGCCCGCCGACGGCGTCGATTGGGACTGCAACGGCGTCGACTGAGAGCTCTTGAGCCCGGCGCCCGCCTGGCGCCCGCCCGGCGTCCCCATGAAGTACAGCCTCCCCCCCAGCCTGGAGCGCGGCCTGCTCGGCCTCTGCGTCGTGGTGGGCGTGGTGCTGCGGTGGACCCGCCACCTGGGGCTGGACCCGGCGCCCATCGAGCCGCCGCTCTTCCACGCGCCCTACCTGCGCCCTCCCCTGCTGGACCTCCTGTCGGCCCCCCTGCCCGATCGGGAGTGGACGGTGCTGCTGCTGTCCGCCGGCACGATCCTCATCACCGGGGCCCTGGCCCGCCGCGCCCTGGGCAGCCTGGGCGGGGTCGTCGGCGCGGCCCTGGCCGCCTTCTGCCCCGCGCTGGTGTTCGCCGGCAGCGTCTGGATCCCCCAGAGCCTCATCGTGCTCACCGTGCCGGCCCTGGCCCTGGCCCTGGTCGCGCACCTCGACGGCGAGCGGGTGCCCGGGCTGGCGCTGGGAGCCCTGGCCTTGCTCGCTCTGGCCAGCGACTGGGCCGCGTGGCCGCCCCTGCTGGCCTGGTTGGGCTGGACGACGGTGCTTCGCCCCGAGTGGATGAGCCGCGAGCAGGCCCGCCCGGTGGCGATGGCGCTGGGGGGGGCCATGCTCCTCGCCGCCCCCGCCTACGCCGCCATCGCCGCGGGGCACCCCGACCTGCACAGCGGGCTGGGCGTGAGCGGCCTGCCCCTGGGCGCCGACGCCGTCAACGCCCTGCTGAACACCCTCGCCGCACCCTGGCTCGGCGCCGCCCGCGAGCTGCCCCTGGCGTCGCGAGCGGTCGGCGCCGCCGCCGTCGCCGCCGCCCTCTGGTTCGGCCCCCGTCAAGCCGCCCGCACCGGCCAGGAGGCCTGGGGCGGGGTCCTCCTCATCGGCTCCGCCGGAGCCCTCGTGCCCGCGCTGGCCGCCCACCCCTGGCTGGCCATCGCGGCCGACAAGCACGTCTGGTACATGAGCCCCTTCGTGCTGGCGCTGGCGCTGTCTGCCGCCTGGCCCGTGCGCAGCGCCCCCGTCCTGGCCGGCCTGACCCTCTCGGCCGGCCCCCTGCGCGGGGCGCTCCTCCTGCTCGCCGTCCTGCTGGCTGCCTGCACGGACGGCGACGGCGACGGCTGGTACGAGGCCGACGACTGCGACGACGAGGACGCGCGCGTGCACCCCGGGGCCTGGGAGCTGTGGGACGGCCGGGACAACGACTGCGACGGGCAGGTCGACGTCAGCGACGACTACCTCTTCGCCGACGAGGCCGAGCCCAACGACACGAGCCTGGGCGGCTGCTTCGCGCCCGACGGCCAGGACCTGGGCGCCCTGCCCCGGCCGGGCATGCTCACCCGGATCAGCGGGCGGGTGGACGCCGTGGTGGACGGCTCGTACACCGAGGGCGATCTGGACTGCTTCGCGTTCCGGGTGGGCCCTGACAGCAAGGCCGCGCGCCTTCAGATCACGCTCTCCTGGACCGACCCGGACACCGACCTGGACATGGCGCTGTGGGGCCTCTTCGAGGGCCAGCAGGCCGGGTTCATCCAGGCGACCAGCCCGGGCT
>CALCXL010000562.1 GCA_937907595.1 uncultured Pseudomonadota bacterium | reverse complement strand
GGAGGTGGTTGCGGGCCCGATCCCCCCCTGCGGGGAGGTGGAATACGTCTTCGCGGCGCCCCTGGAGCTGGGCACGTCGGGCGGGCACAGCGTCACCGTGAGCCACGGGGTGCCCGGCGACGGGGTGCCCGAGGACGACGCCGCCACGATCGCGGTGCACGCCCCGCCGATCCTGGCGAGCTTCCCCCTGTTCGACGATCTGGAGGTCGACGCCGCCGCGCGCTGGCGGACGGGGGGGCTGGACCCCAGCTGGGCCGTGGGCCTGCCGGCGAAGTCGGTCATCACCGGAGCGGCCAGCGGCTCGGTGGCGTGGACGACGGGCGGCCTGGGCGGCGGCGGCTACAACCCCCTGGAGGACTCCTTCGTGGAGGGCCCCTGCTACGACTTCAGCGCGTTGACCGAGCCGCGGTTGGAGCTGAGCGTCTGGTGGGACGCCGAGTTCAGCTGGGACGGCGCGCTGGTGGAGGCCTCCACCGACGACGGCGCCAGCTGGCTGCCGGTGGGCGGCTTCGGCGACGAGGTGAGCTGGTACACCGACGACACCGTGGCGTCGGTGCCCGGGGGGCAGGCCTGGTCCGGGGCGACGAGCACCAGCAACGGCAGCGGCGGCTGGGTGCAGGCCGGCCACGCCCTCGACGGCCTGGCCGGGGAGCCGCTGGTCCGCTTGCGGGTGCGCTTCGGCTCCGACGCCAACGTGCAGGACGACGGCTTCGCCTTCGACGACTGGGCGGTGCTGGACGATCCCGCGGGGGTCCGCTTGAGCGCGGTGCCGGGGGCGGTGCCGGTGGGGGCGGTCGATGCGGCCGGCGGGGACGTGGAGGTCCTGGCGTTCGACGTGGAGGCTCGGGGAGCGGACGCGTCGATCACGTCGCTGCAGCTGACGGTAGCGGGGCTGCCCGACGCGGCGGTGGACGCGGCGCGGCTGTGGCTGGACGACGGCGACGGCGCCTTCGATCCCGCCCTGGATCTGCCGTTCCAGGGCAACCCCCAGGCGCTGTCGGGCCAGGTGGCCACCTTCTCCACAGTCAACGATCTGCTGCTGCCGGCCTACCTGCCGCGGCGGGTCTTCGCGTCGGTGGAGTTGGGCCCCTCGGCCGCCGGCGGGGTCCTGCAGGCCTCCCTGGACCCCCTGGGCGTGGCCGCCACCGCCGCCCTGCTGACCACCGAGCCGCTCCTGGGACCCTCCCGGGGGGTCTTCGCGCCCGCGACGCCGCCCCTGTTCGACGACCTCAGCGGCGGCTCCCCGGCCCGCAGTGTGGCCCTGGGCCCCGGCAGCTTCCCCGAGTCCACGGGGCTCGGGGCGCCGCCGGCGATGGGCGGGCCCACGACGATCGCCGGCACCGTGGGCCTCGTCGACGCCGACGGCCTGCCCTCCCTCCCGTCGACAGGGGCCCGGCTGAGCCCGCCCGACGCCGTCGCCCTGGACTACCACCTGGACCTGTCCTCCTACGCCGCGGGCGGGGCCGACCTCAGCCTGCAGTTCACGGGAACGCACGACGGAGGCCCGAGCGAGGCGGGCGACGCGGTGTTCCTCTCCGCGGACGGGGGCCTGACCTGGGGCACCACGCTCCTGCACCTGCCCCCAGGCGCGCCCCAGTCCGTGGACGTCACGCTGGATCTGGACGGGGCCCTGGACGCAGCGGGGATGGCCTACACCGCCGACGTGGTGCTGCGCTTCCAGGCGGTGGGCGACGAGGCCTTGGACCTGGACGACGTCTTCGTGGGCACGCTGCCGCGGCTGGAGGTGGAGGGGGCCGGACCGTTGGCCGACGGGGACGCCGACGACGTGGGGGACCTGCCCGCCGCCGTGCCGGTGGTCGCGACCTGGACCCTGCACAACGGCGGCCACCTGCCCCTGACCCTGGGCTCGCCGACGCTGACGAACGCCACCAACCTGCGCGAGGTGTCGGTGCTGAGCGCGCCGGCCGAGCTCCTGCCCGGCGCCTCGGCGTCGCTGGAGTTGGAGCTGGTGGCCGACGGCGCGGGGCCCGCCTCGGTGTTGCTGTCCCTGCCGGCGGGCGACCCCCGGCTCGTCGACGGCGCCTTCGATTTGCAGGTGCTGGGCACCGGCACCGTGGAGCCGGACCTCCAGATCGCCTTCGACGGCCTCCCCCGCGAAGACGGCGACCTGCTGCCTGCGGGCGTGCACACCGCCGGCGTGCCCCTGGAGCTGGCCCTGGAGATGTCGAACGTCGGCACGGGGGCCCTGTCCTTCATCGGGGCCGCGCCGCTCCTCTTCGCGTCGGCCCAGAACGTGGGGGCCGCCGTCGTCGCCGCGCCCCCGAACCCGCTGGAGCCGGGGGAGGAGTTCACGGCCCTGCTGGCGCTGACCCCCTCATCGGACGGCCCCTTCTCCATCGACGTGCTGGTGCAGAGCGACGACCCCGACGCCGGCCTGGTGACCCTGGGCTTCGCCGGCCTGGCCGTGTCCCCGGGCCTGCAGATCGTTCGCGGCGGGATCATCCCGCCCGGCGGCGTGGAGGACGCGGGCCCCCGCCGACCCGGGGAGGTCGTGACCTGGGGCTACTCCCTGGGCAACACCGGCACCGGCGACGTCACCCTCACCGGCGCCCCCGACGCGGTCGCGCTGGCCAACCTCTTCGGCCCCGTCACCGCCCTGGTCACCTCCCAGCCCGCCACGCTGATCCCCGTCGGCGCCAGCGTGGGCTTCGCCCTGGAGCTGCAGGTGACCGGCCTGGGGCCCTTCGCGTTCGACATCGTCGTGGAGAGCAACGACCCGGACCACCCGCTGTACGTCGTGTCGGTGGCCGGCGAGGGGGTGGAGCCGGAGCTCCAGCTGGTGGGCGACGCGGGGGACCTGCCCGACGGCGCGGTGGTCGCGGTGGGCGACGTGCGCGTGGGCGAGGTCCTGAGCTGGGCGGGGTCCGTGGAGAATCGCGGCACCGGCGCCCTGGCCCTCACAACGTCGCCGCCCTTGGCGCTGGGCGACGCCGTGGCCGTCGACGCGTCGGTCACGGTGCAGCCCGACGGGGTGGTGGAGGCGGGCGGCGCACAGGACTTCGAGGTGGAGCTGCTCCCGACGGCGCTGGGCCCCTTCTCCGTCGTCCTCACCGTGGCCTCGGACGACGCGGACGAGCCCCTGAGCTCGGTCCAGCTGGTGGGGGAGGGCGTGCTCCCCCGGCTGCGCGTGGAGCGGGCGGGCATCCCCCTCGACGACGGCGGCGTGGACGCTTTGGGCGAGCTGCGCCGAATGGAGCCGGCCACGATCGCCTGGCTGGTGGCGAACGAGGGCAGCGGCGTCCTGCACCTGACTGGCGCCCCCGAGCCCATCGCCGTGCTGCAGGCGGTGGGCGTGCAGGTCGCCACCGTGGTGGACCCGCCGCCCTCGCTGGATCCGGGCCAGGAGGCCGTGTTCTCCCTGGAGCTGATCCCCCTGGACGACACCTTCTCCTTCCAGCTGGTCCTGCCCACCGACGATCCGCTGGCCCCCGCCTTCACCCTGCAGCTGGAGGGAGAGGCCGTCGCCCCCTCCCTCAGCGTGACGCGCGCGGGCCTGCCCGTGCCCGCCGGCGGCCTGGACGACCTGGGCGAGCTCCCCGTGGCGCCGACCACCGTGGACTGGACGCTGTCCAACGACGGCGCGGCGATGCTGGCCTGGAGCGCGCCGCCCACCGTGGAGACCGACGCCGGGCTGCTGGTGGAGGTGGTGCAGGCCCCCGCGGCGATCGCGCCGGGCGGCAGCGGGACCCTCCGTCTGGCCCTGCTGCCCGGCCACACGGGGGACTTCGCCTTCGACGTGCACCTGCAGGGCGACGACCCCGACCGGCCCGAGTACCCCTTCACCGTGGTCGTGTCGTTCACGGCGCCCCTGCTGCGCCTGACCCGCGGAGGACTGGACATCGCCGACGGCGGCGCCGACGACCTGGGCGACGTGCCCCTGGGGGAGACCAGCACCTGGACCTGGACCCTGCACAACGACGGGGACGCCGACGCCGTGCTCCAGCAGCCCGAGCCGGTCCTCCTGCGGGACGTGCGAGGCCTCGGGGTGGCCGCCCTGAGCGCGCTCCCGTCCAGCCTGGCGCCGGGCGCCACCGCGGAGGTGTCGGTCACGGCCCAGCCCGACGGGCCCGGAGCGGTGGGCTTCCAGTTGGCGGTGCGCCGCGAGGGCGGGCAGGAGATCACCCTGCGCGGCGAGGGGCTCGCGCGGTCCGCTGATGAGCCCACGACCCCGTCGCCCGAGGGCTGCAGCTGCCGGTCCGGAGGGAGGTCTGCGGGGGCCGTCGGCTGGTGGATGGGGCTGCTCCTGGTGCGCTCGCGACGACGCCGGGCTTGACACCAACGCGGTCGGGGGGCGACCTTCAACGCGGGTCGCCTGGAGGGGGGCTCGTTCTCCCCAGTTCCCCGGAGTCCTCATGTCGTCTGTCGTGCTCGTCCTGGTCGGCGTTGCCGTCGCCGCTGCCGCCTTCTTCATGACCCGGGGCAAGGGGGAGGTCGCCGCCCCCGCGCCCGCCGCCAGCGCTGCTCCCGCGGCGGCCAAGAAGCTGCACTGGCTGACCCAGCAGAGCGGGGACGGGGAGCAGGTGGTCTGGCACCTGGGGCAGCGCCGGGTGACCGCGGGCCGTGGCCCCACCAACTTCGTGCAGATCACGGACCCGCGCGCGTCCCGCAAGCAGTGCCAGTTCGCGCCCGACGGCGACGACGTGGTCGTCACCGACATGTCCTCGGCCAACGGGATCTTCGTCAACGGCACGGTGGTGCGGCGCAAGACGCTCGTCGACGGCGACGTGATCAAGCTGGCGGACCAGGAGTTCACCTACCACCGCGAGGGCGACTTCGAGGGCAACGCCGGCCTGGGCCGCAAGGACGCGGGCAAGAACACGCTGCGCACGACCAAGGTCCACCGCGATCTGGGCAAGGCCGCGAAGGCGGACATGATGCTCGAAGCGATGGACGGCGACGTGGAGAAGGCGGCGGCGGCGATGGAGGTGTCGGTCGAGGAGTTCAACGAGCTCATCGCCTGATCGTCTGAGTCAGCGGCCCTCCCGGGCCTGCACGCCGCGATCGGCGGCGCTATCGTGCGCGCCTCAACAGTCCGTGGGCTGTCAACCACTCAGAGGAGCCACCATGGCCAACCCCACCGCCGTCTTCGACACGTCCGAAGGCACCTTCAAGGCCGAGCTGTACGTCGATCAGATGCCGCTCACCGCCGGCAACTTCATCAGCCTCGCCAAGTCCGGCTTCTACGATGGCCTGCACTTCCACCGCGTCATCCCCAACTTCATGCTCCAGTTCGGCTGCCCGCACAGCAAGGACCCCAAGAGCTCGCGCGCGGGCACCGGCGGCCCGCCCCACGGCACCATCCAGGACGAGTTCACCGCGAAGATCAGCAACGAGCCCGGCACCCTGTCCATGGCCAACACCGGCCGCCCGAACAGCGGCGGCTCGCAGTTCTTCGTGAACACCGTGCACAACAGCTTCCTGGACTGGTTCGACAAGAGCACCCAGAGCCAGCACCCGGTCTTCGGCAAGGTGATTGAGGGCATGGACGTGGTGAAGACGATCGAGGGCTTCGGCTCCCGCTCGGGCACCACGATCAAGCCCCTGCGGGTCAACTCCATCACCATCGAGGAGTAGCGGTGCACCTGGCCCGCTTCCCGCGCGTCCACCTGGCGCACCTGCCCACCCCCCTGGAGCCCATGCCGCGGCTGTCGGGGCTGCTGGGCGGGCCGCGTCTGTGGATCAAGCGGGACGACTGCACCGGGCTGGCCACGGGCGGCAACAAGACGCGCAAGCTGGAGTACCTGGTCGCCGACGCCCTGGATCAGGGCTGCGACACGTTGGTGACGGTGGGGGCGGTGCAGTCCAACCACTGCCGCCAGACCGCGGCGGCGGCGGCCAAGGTGGGCCTGGACTGCGAGATCCTGCTGGAGCGTCGGGTCGACGACTCCAGCGACGTCTACGAGAACTCGGCCAACGTGTTCCTGGACCGCCTGCTGGGGGCCCAGGTCTCCTTCTTCCCCGGCGGCCACGACATGAAGGCGGAGCTGATCGCCCACGGCCAGCGGCTGGAGGCGACCGGCGCGCGTCCCTACCTGATCCCCGGCGGCGGCTCCAACGCGGTCGGGGCCCTGGGCTACGTGCAGTGCGCCCTGGAGACGCTGCGGCAGGCGGACGATCTGGGCCTGGTCATCGACCACGTCGTCATGGCGACGGGCAGCACGGGGACCCAGGCGGGGCTGGTGGTGGGCTTCACCGGCAGCGGCTCCGGCGTGCCGGTCCTGGGCATCAGCACCCGGCACCCCGAGGCCACCCAGATCGCCAACGTGAAGCGGCTGGTCGACCAGACCACGGCGCACATGGGCCTGCCGGAGGTCGACGTCGAGCACGTCCTCGTCAACGACGAGTACGTCGGCGGCGGCTACGGCGTGCCCACCGAGTCCATGGTGGAGGCGGTCCGCATGGCGGCGCAGACCGAGGCGGTGCTGCTGGACCCGGTCTACACCGGCAAGGGCATGGCGGGACTGATTGGCCTGGTGCGCGCCGGCCACTTCGACCCCGACGCCAACGTGGTCTTCCTGCACACCGGCGGCTCCGTCGGCCTGTTCGCGCAGGAGTCGCTGTTCGACGGGGCATGAACCCCGTCGGCCGGCCCGACCAGATCGGCGTCTTGGGCGGCATGGGGCCCCTGGCCACCGCCGACTTCCTCAGCAAGCTGGTGCGCGCCACGCCCGTGGCCCGCGACCAGGACCACCTGCCGGTGGTGGTGGCCAGCTTGCCGCAGATCCCCTGCCGCCAGGCCGCTGCCCGGGGCGAGGGGGAGTCGCCGGCCGCGGCCCTGATCGCGGTGCGTCGTCTCTTGGAGGGCGCCGGGGCGCGGTGCCTGGCCATGCCGTGCAACGCCGCCCACCTCTGGTACGACCAGCTGGTGGAGGGCTGCTCGGTCCCCTTCCTGCACATCGTGGACGCCGCCGCGCAGGCCCTGGGCGATCGCGATCGGGTGGGGATCGTGGCGTCGCCGGCGACGCTGCGCAGCCGGCTCTACGCCGACCGGCTGGACGCCCTGGGAGTGCGTTGTGTGGAGCCGACGGAGGCCGCCGCGCAGGACGTCGTGGATGCCATCGCGCGCATCAAGATCGGGGACGTGGCGGGCGCGGCGCCGGGCCTGGGCCGGGCGATCGAAGCCCAGCTGGAGGCGGGCGCCCAGGCGGTGATCCTGGCCTGTACGGAGCTGCCGCTGGCCCTGCCCTACCTGACGGCGGACCTGGCGGCGCACAGCATCGATGCCACCGACGCGCTGGCCCGGGCCTGCGTTCGATGGGGGCTGGCCCAGCGCTGAGGCGGGGCCGCGCGGTTCAGGGCCGCGCGGCCCACGGCCATCAGTTGTCCAGGGCGCCCTCGACGATCCACTTCTGGATGGTCTGGCGGTCTTCGGCGGGCAGGTAGTCCGGTCCGCCGCCCAGGGGCATCTGGGAGCCGGCGCCGCCGACCGTGTCCTGGGTGCCGTTGATCTTGTGGATGACGTAGCTGTCGTCGCCGTTGCCCGGCTCCACCCGCTTGAGGCTCGGGGCGCCCGCGGCGTCGGCGTTGACCCAGGCGGCGTAGAGCGTGGCGGCGTCGTCGTTGTGCGACCAGCCGCCCGACCCCGCCGAGTGGCAGGAGCAGTTGGCGAAGATGAGGGGGGCCACGTCGGCCGCGAAGCTGACGCCGCCGAAGCCCGAGTCGTCGTCGTCCGCGGCATCGTCGTCGTCTGCGGCGTCGTCGTCGTCTGCGGCGTCGTCGTCGTCCACGGCGTCGTCGTCGTCCATGGCGTCGTCGTCGTCCATGGCCGAGCTGTC
>CALCXL010000561.1 GCA_937907595.1 uncultured Pseudomonadota bacterium | reverse complement strand
TCCCCAGCGCGGCGCGGACCTGGCTGGACACCGACGAGGTCGTCTACCTGGGCAAGGGCGATCGGCAGTCGGAGATCCACCGCACCGGCAAGCTGGACATGATCGCCGTGCGCCTGCACGAGGAGGGCGAGCCGAGCCGCATCGCCGTGTTCTCCGGGCTCTACACCTACAAGGCCATCCGCGAGAAGGCCGCCCGCATCCCGCTGCTCAAGGGCAAGCTCGACGCGATCCTGAAGATCCAGGCCGCGGTGGAGGGCAGCCAGCTCCAGGACAAGGTCGAGCGGGCCTTCGGCGCCCTGCCCGTGGAGTTCCTGCTGGAGGCGAAGGTCGACGCCATCGACCGCGCCATCGGGTTGGTGGTCGCCGCCGAGGAGTCCCAGGAGACCCGCGTCCACCTCATGGTCGACCCCCTGGGCCGCGCCGCCTTCGTGTTGGTGAGCCTGGCCCGCGACCGCTACGACGACGACGTGCGCCGCGGCATCACCCGCCGCATCCGCGAGGTCATGGGCGCGAACTACGTCGACTGGCGCCTGGAGATGGGCCGGACCGGCGCCGTCGTCCTGCAGCTGTACCTGACCGCCGCCACGCGCTTCCGATCGGTGGACAGCGGCACGGTGGAGGCCGCGATCAGCGCGGTCACCGACTCCTGGCAGGAGCAGCTGAGCACCATCCTGTACAGCCGCATGGAGGACCGGGCCGACGGGCTCGTCAATCGGTACGCCAACGCCTTCCCCGAGGAGTACCAGCACGTGGTCAGCCCGGCGGCGGCGGTGGAGGACATCCGTCAGCTGGACGACGCACGCCAGTCGGGCGACGTGGGCGTGGCCATCAGCAGCATCGCCGACGATCTGGTCTCCGGGGTCACCCGGGTCAAGATCTACCAGCGCACCAAGATCTACCTGACCGACTCCACGCCGGTGCTGGACCACTTCGGCCTGCGGGTCATCGACCAGAGCTCGTTCACGGTCTCCGGCGCGGACGACGACAGCGCCTTCGTGGACACCTTCCGGGTGGAGCCGGCCGACCGCGGCGTCGATCTGGAGGAGCACTCCGAGCGGCTGGTCGACGCCCTCAACCGGGTCCTGCGCAGCGAGGCCCGGGACGACGCGCTCAACGCGCTGGTGCTCACCGCGGGCCTGGACTGGCGCGAGGTGGAGGTCCTGCGCGCCTACATCGCCTGCGCGCGGCAGCACGGCGCCGCGTTGCCCATCCCCGTGGTCCACGCCAACTGGAACAAGCACCCCAAGGCCGCGGCCCTGCTGCTCCGCCTGTTCCGCTCCCGCTTCAAGCCCCTGCTGGGCGACGCGCACGACGCCGACCGCCAGCGCCTGGTCGCCCGCAACCTGCGCGCCTTCGAGAGCTACCTGGAGGGGGTGGAGCTGGTCAGCGAAGACCGCATGCTGCGCACGGCCTGCAACCTGGTGATGGCGACGCTGCGCACCAACCACTGGTCCGGCGCCACCAAGGACGGGCACCCGCTCTCGGTCAAGCTGGACTGCAGCAAGGTGGACGAGATGCCGGCCCCGCGGCCCTACCGCGAGATCTTCGTGCACCACCTGGCCGTCGAAGGCGTGCACCTGCGCGGCGGCCCGGTCGCTCGCGGCGGCCTGCGCTGGTCCGACCGCCCCAGCGACTACCGCACGGAGATCCTGGGCCTGATGGACACCCAGATGGTGAAGAACGTCCTCATCGTGCCCGTGGGCGCGAAGGGCGGCTTCATCCTCAAGCAGAGCTTCAGCACCGGCGCCGAGGCGCGGGCAGCCGCCGACGACAAGTACAAGGTGTTCATCCGCGGCCTGCTGGACCTGACGGACAACGTGGTCGACGGGGAGGTCGTGCCCCCCCTGGGCGTGGTGCGCTACGACGGCGACGACCCCTACCTGGTGGTGGCCGCCGACAAGGGCACCGCGCACCTGAGCGACACCGCCAACAGCATCGCCCGGGAGTACGGCTTCTGGCTGGACGACGCCTTCGCGTCGGGCGGCTCGGCGGGCTACGACCACAAGAAGTACGGCATCACCGCCAAGGGCGCGTGGGTCTGCGTGCGGCGGCACTTCCGCGAGCTGGGCCTGGACCCCGAGCAGGACGAGATCACGGTGGTGGGCATCGGCGACATGGCCGGCGACGTGTTCGGCAACGGCCTGCTGCTCAGCAAGACCGTCAAGCTGCTGGCCGTCTTCAACCACATGCACATCCTGCTGGACCCCGACCCCGACCCGGCGGCCTCCTGGACCGAGCGCAAGCGCCTGTTCGACCTGCCCCGCAGCACCTGGATGGACTACTCCCCGGACCTCATCAGCACCGACGGCGGCATCTTCGGTCGGCACAGCAAGGCGATCGCGCTCAACCCCACCCTGCGCTCCATGCTCGGCACGGAGGCCGAGGAGCTCACGGGCGACGAGGTCGTGCACCTCATCCTCAAGATGGAGGCCGACCTGCTCTGGAACGGCGGCATCGGCACCTACGTCAAGGCGTCGGACGAGACCGACCGCGACGCGGGGGACCCGGCCAACGACGTGGTGCGGGTCGACGCCTCCGAGCTGCACTTCAAGGTCGTCGGCGAGGGAGGCAACCTGGGCTTCACCCAGGCCGCGCGCACCGAGTTCGCGTCCATGGGCGGCCGCATCAACAGCGACGCCGTGGACAACTCCGGCGGCGTGGACATGTCCGACCACGAGGTGAACCTGAAGATCCTCTTCGCGCAGCTGATGCGGGAGGGCAAGGTCACCCTGGAGCAGCGGGACCAGCTGTTGCTGCGCATCGCCGAGCAGGTCAGCGCCGACGTGCAGCGCAACAACCACGACCACTCGCTGATGCTGTCCCTGGACCTGGCCCGCTCCCAGGACAGCCTGGACGACTACCGGATCGTGCTCAACGACCTGCAGGCATCGCGCGGCATCAACCGCCGCCGCCACCGCCTGCCGCCCGACGGCGAGATGCAGCGCCGCATGCGCAGCAACGAGGGCCTGCTGCGGCCCGAGCTCACCCGCATCGGCCCGTTCGTGAAGATGGAGGTCTACGAGGCCTTGATGGCCGACGAGCGCTTCGACACCCCGTGGATCGAGCGCTGGCTGTTCGAGTACTTCCCGCAGGAGGTGCGCGAGGGCTTCCCCGACGGCATCCGTCGGCACCAGCTGCGCAAGGAGATCGCGGCCACGGTCGTCGCCAACCGCCTGATCGACGGCATGGGGGTCACGCACTTCAACCGCGTGCACCGGGTCACCGGCCGGGACACGGTGGAGATCGCCTACGCCTCCCTCATCGCGGCCGACCTGCTGGACGCCTGGGAGCTCAAGAAGACCATCCGGGACCTGGACGGCGTGCGCGCGTCCGTGGAGTACACCAAGCTCCGGCACATCGAGGAGGCGGTGGCGGGGCTCGCCCAGTGGCTGCTCCAGCGGCCCATCAACGTGCTCGACGCCGCCGCCGTGGTGGAGCGGTTCCGCCCCGGCTTCGTAGAGTACGAGGAGGCTCTCAGCCGCATCCTGGATCGCTCGGAGAAGCGCGTGCACCAGAAGCGGATCCGCTACCTGCGCAGCCGCAACCTGCGGGTGCCCGGCGCCGAGCGCAGCGCGGGCCTGGATCTGGTGGCGGGGGCGGGCGAGGCCGTGCTGCTGGGGGAGACGTCGGGCCTGGACGTGGTCTCCGCGGGCATGCTGCTCAAGCGCATCGCGTCGGACTCGCAGCTGCTGTTCGCCAGCCAGCTGGCCGACCCCACCGAAGCCCGGGACGGCTGGGAGGTCCGCGCCATGGCGGACCTGCGCGCCAACATGTCCGAGCTGGTCGGCATCCTGGCCCGCAAGGCGCTGGACGGCGTCGACACCGGCGGACTGAGCAAGGGACGCTCGCTCCCGGCCCCGGTCGAACGGGGTTGGAGCACCTTCCGGGCGGAGCGCAAGGAGACCTTCGAGCGCGCCACCCTGCTGGCCCGCCGCATCGAGAACGCCCGCGCCAGCGGCCTGGGCCCGGCCATGGTGCTGTACGGGGCGGTGCGGGTGCTCAAGGCGGAGTAGGAGCGACTGACAGGGTCATTGCGCCTGCTAAGGTCCGCCGCCCGAACCCCGGCGGACCGCAGCATGACCCAATGGCACCCCCTCTCCTGGCGCGACGTCCCCATCAAGCAGGGCGTCACCTACCCCGATCAGGAGGTCCTGGACGCGACGCTGGCCCGCTTGGGGCAGCTGCCGCCGCTGGTGACGTCGTGGGAGGTGGAGCGCCTCAAGTCGCAGCTGGCTGAGGCCCAGGAGGGCCGCCGTTTCGTGCTGCAGGGCGGCGACTGCGCGGAGACCCTGGACGACTGCCAGCCCCAGCTGATCAGCGCCAAGATGAAGATCCTGCTGCAGATGTCGCTGGTGCTGGTGCACAGCACCATGAAGCCCATCGTGCGCATCGGCCGCATGGCCGGGCAGTACGCCAAGCCCCGCAGCCAGGCCTGGGAGGTGCGGCAGACGGCCGACGGTGAGGTGAAGCTCCCGAACTACTTCGGCGACCTGTTCAACCGCAGCGACTTCACGCCGGAGTCCCGGGCCTTCGACCCCACGTTGATGCTGACGGGCTACCAGCACGCGTCCATGACCCTCAACTTCGTGCGGTCCCTGGCCCACGCCGGGTTCGCGGACCTGCACCACCCCGAGCAATGGGACCTGGATTTCTTCCAGAATGCGGTCCTGAGCGACGAGCTGCGGGACGAGTACCAGCGCAGCAGCGCCGACCTCAGCCGCGCGCTGCGGTTCATGGAGGCGATGGGCGAGGTGGCGGTCGACGACCTCAGCCGCGTCGACTTCTACACCAGCCACGAGGGCCTCAACCTCCACTACGAGTCGGCGCAGTGCCACACGGTGCCCCGGCGCCAGACCCCCTACCTGCTCACCACCCACCTCCCCTGGATCGGCGAGCGCACCCGGCAGCTGGACCACGCCCACGTGGAGTTCTTCCGGGGCATCGCCAACCCGGTCGGCGTCAAGGTCGGCCCCACGGCGACGGTGGAGGAGGTCCTGGGTGTGGTGAAGGCGCTCAACCCCCGGGACGAGCCCGGCAAGATCGTGCTGATCACCCGCCAGGGCGTCTCCAACGTGAAGACCACGCTGCAGCCGCTGCTGGAGGGCGTGCGCAAGAGCGGCCTGCGGGTGCTCTGGATCGTCGACCCCATGCACGGCAACACATTCAAGTCGGGCTCGGGAATCAAGACCCGCTCCTTCGACGACATCCAGAACGAGATCGCCTGGACCCTGGACGCCCACGAGGCCGCGGGGACCATCCTGGGCGGCGTGCACTTTGAGATGACGGGCGAGGACGTGACCGAGTGCACCGGAGGCGCCGCGGGCATCACCGAGGACGACCTCTCCCTCAACTACGCCACGGCCTGCGACCCGCGCCTCAACTACCGGCAGGCGCTGGAGATGGCCTTCCTGCTCGGTCGACGCATGCGGGCGGACCAGGCGCGGCAGTAGGAGCCAGCGATCCCGCGCGCTTCGGGCTAGATAGCCCCCCATGACCGCCCCCCTGTCCTTCGACAACCGTCTGCTGCGCGACCTGCCCGGCGACCCCGAGCCCGCCAACCGCCGCCGCCAGGTGCGCGGCGCCTGCTGGTCCCGCGTGGCCCCCACCCCCGTCGCCGACCCCCGCCTGGTGGCCTTCAGCTCGGAGGTGGCGACGGATCTGGGCTTGTCCGAGGCGACCCTGCGCTCCCCCCAGTGGCTGGCCGCGCTGTCGGGCAACGGCCTGGTCGACGGCATGGACCCCTGGGCCAACTGCTACGGCGGCCACCAGTTCGGCAACTGGGCCGGGCAGCTGGGCGACGGCCGCGCCATCAGTTTGGGGGAGGTGGATGGACCCGGCGGGCGGGCGGAGCTCCAGCTCAAGGGCGCCGGCCCCACGCCCTACTCCCGCAGCGGCGACGGGCGCGCCGTCCTGCGATCGTCCCTGCGCGAGTTCCTCTGCAGCGAGGCGATGTTCCACCTGGGCGTGCCGACCACCCGCGCCCTGTCCCTGGTGCTCACCGGCGACCGCGTCGTGCGCGACATGTTCTACGACGGCAACGCGGCCCTGGAGCCCGGCGCCATCGTCTGCCGCGTCGCCCCCACGTTCCTGCGCTTCGGCAGCTTCGAGATCCACGCGTCCCGCCGCGATCAGGAGGCCCTGGAGGCCTTGGCCGAGCACACCCTGTCCGCCTGGTTCCCGCACCTGGGCGCCCCGTCCCCGGACGCGTACCTGGCCATGCTGGGCGAGGTCGCCGCCGCCACCGCCCGCACCATCGTCGGCTGGATGCGCGTGGGCTTCGTGCACGGGGTGATGAACACCGACAACATGTCGATCCTGGGCCACACCATCGACTACGGCCCCTACGGCTGGCTGGACGACTACGACCCCGACTGGACCCCGAACACCACGGACGCCGGCGGGCGACGCTACCGCTACGGCAACCAGCCGCGCATCGGCCTGTGGAACCTCAGCCGCCTGGCCGAGGCCCTGTTCCCGCTCATCGGCGACGAGGGCCGCCTGAAGGACGCCCTGCACAGCTACTCGGCCACCCTGGAGGCCGAGCAGCGCGCCATGTACGCCGCCAAGCTGGGCCTGGGGGCCTGGACCACCGGCGACGAGGACCTGCTGACCGAGCTCCTGGCGATCCTGCGCGCGACGGAGACGGACATGTCGATCTTCTTCCGATCGCTGGACGTCGGCACGGTCGACGCCCTGCAAGGCGCCTACTACGACCCCGAGGACGCCGCCGCCGTGGCCGACCGCACCCGAGCCTGGCTGGGCGCCCTGGCCACCCGCACCGCGCACCTGGACCCCGGCGAGAGACGCGGCGCGATGCACGCCGCCAACCCCAAGTACGTGCTGCGCAACTACCTGGCCCAGCTGGCCATCGACGCGGCGGAGGGCGGCGACTTCGGGCCCATCCACGAGCTGCACGACGTCATGCGCCGACCCTACGACGAGCAGCCGGGCTTCGAGGCCTACGCCCGCAAGCGCCCCGAGTGGGCCCGCAACCGCCCGGGCTGCAGCACGCTGTCCTGCTCTTCCTGAGGGCCGGGACGAGGGGCGCCGGACGCGAAGCGGCTACGATCGCCGCATGGCACGCAAGCTCCTCCCCCTCATCGCCCTGGTCCTGGCCCTGGGCACCCTGGCCCCCACCCCCGCGAGGGCCGACTTCAACCCGCTGTTCTTCAGCCTGGGCATCGCCAAGCTCCCCGGCCTGGCCTTCGACGGGGTCGCGGCGGGGCGGCTGGCGCCCTACATCGGCCTGTTCCCGACGGAAGCCTCGGAGCGCGCGGCGCAGGCGGCCTGGGCCTCCAACTTCATCACCGCCGGGCTGCACGGGCTCTCCATCGGCTCCCTGTGGCTGGTGTCCTTCCTGGACCTGGACGCGGAGGAGGCCATGGCGCCCAGCTTCCTCATCAACGCCATCTGCGACCTGACCATCGCGGTCATGGGCATGGCCACCGGCGTGGAGCTGCTCCTGCAGCGGGGCGCCGCGGGCATCACGGACACGGAGATGGGCGTGGGCGCCACCTGGTCGGCGGCGGTCAACATCGTCATGGGCGGCTTCGGCGCGCTGTGGTTCCTGCCCATGACCGTCGGCGCCCTCATCGGCGCCACCGAGGCCTGGGCCAGCCTGCCGCCCACCTCCCCCATCCACTCGATCGCGCTGGTCCCCCAGGGCGCGGGCGCGGCGCTCGTCGGGCGGTTCTGAGCCGGGAGCGACCCCGGAACACCGACGGCGCCCCCCACCCGAGAGCAGGAGACGCCGCCATGGATCGCGCCGTCCTCGACGCCTACGGCTGGACCGAC
>CALCXL010000560.1 GCA_937907595.1 uncultured Pseudomonadota bacterium | reverse complement strand
CCGGGCTGGCCGTCGCCGTCGGTGTCCGGGCCGGCGAAGGGCAGGTGGTGGGTGCAGGCGGACTGGGTGGCGACGATCACGAAGTCGCCGGCGACGACGACGTCGCTCGCGGGGGCCCCCAACTCCAGGCGGTGGGTCTCGAAGCGTTGGCGTCGGTCGATGAGGGACACCGTGGTGCCCGTCAACGCCGCCACCGCCACCACCGAACCGTCGGCGGAGATCGCCAGGTCCCGGGGGTTGCTGTCTACGGGGATGGGCGCCGCCTCCCAGTCGACCACCAGGGCCGTGGGCGTCGATCGCACGCCGAAGACCTGCACGGCGTCGCGCCAGCGGTTGGTCAACCACAGCTCGTCGCCGTCGGGGGTGAAGGCGGGGGCGATGCCGTAGAAGTCCACGGGCAGGCGGCGGACCTCGGCCTCCTGCTGCACGTCGATCACGGACAGGTAGTTGCTGAAGCGGTTGGCGACGACGATCCAGCGGCCGGAGGGGTGCAGCGCCAGCCCCGTGGGCCCCGAGCCGACGGCGATGCGGCGGACCGTGTCCCCGTCCACCACCGCCACGTGGCGACCGGGCTCGTCCGGGCTCCCTTGCAGCGTCACCCACAGCCGTCCGTCGGGGGTGGCCAGGAGCTCCAGGGGGTTGTCGCGGTGGGGCTGCTCCGCCCAGCCCTCGTCGCCGGGGCCGAAGGGGTTGGGCCCCGGCTCCAGGTGCTGGGGCTGCCAGTCGTCGCAGGCGGCGAGCAGGGGCAGGAGCCCCAAGAGGAGCAGCGCCCAGCGTCGACGGCCGCACCGCCCTTCAGCGGGCCGAGTCGTCGTCATCGCAGATGGGCTCGTCGTCGGTGTGGATGCAGGGGTCCTCGTCCTGCAGGGTGACGGTGGCCTCCGCCGTGCACTCGCGCAGGCCGCTGGTGCCGCGCAGCGCGAGGGCCATGACCCCGCCGATGAAGGGCTCGGGGCCCTCGTCGTTGCTCAAGCGGATCTGGACCTCGTCGCTGTACCGGGCGTCGCCGTCCTCCACCAGGGCCACGTTGGGCTGGCTGCCGCCGAAGGGGGCGCCGTCGTCGATGCTCGCGCTGAACCGCAGGTTGGCGACGTCGGGCCCGTCCAGGTCGCTGCGGAGCTGGGTGGAGATCCACAGGAAACCCTGGAAGCCGAAGATCAGCTCCACGGGGGCCCCGTCGGCGGGCTCCCAGGCTCCGTCCTCGTGCCAGACTCCGATCTGGCAGCCGAAGGGTCGGTCGTCGTCGTCGTCCGCGGTCGGACAGCCCATCAGGAGCGCGCAGCACAGCGCCGCCGCCCATCGATCAGAACTCCGCATCGAGCCCTCCTCCAACCAACCACGCGTTGCGCTCCGGCGCCGCCTCCAACAGGGGGTACCGGTACCAGGTGTGCGACAGGCGCAGCGTGGGCGCCAGACGCAGCAGGGGCCCGACGGCAAAGAAGGCCAGCTCCGCCGATCCCCCCACCATCAGGTTCCACAGCTCGCTCAACTCACGGTCCCCGGACGCGAAGGCCGGCGGCGCGTCCCCAGCGTAGGCCGTTCGCCAGAAGGAGGCGGCGCCCTGCCAGGTGAAGCGCGCGCTGGGCCGCAGGAGCAGGCGCTCGCCGAAGAGCGCGACAGCCACGCTCAGGTCGGCGGTGTGGGCGTGGATCCGCCAGGTGTCGACGTAGAGGCGGTAGCCGACGTGCAGGGCGACGGCGGGGCCCAGGGCCTGGCTGAGGCGGGCGGCGGCGGCGAGGCGGGCGCGGCGGTCGGGGTGGTGCTCGCGCAGGGCCTGCAGGATGTGATCGTCCTGGACCAGGGCGGCGTAGCGGTAGGGGCTGGCGTTGCAGCCAAGGTCGGGGCCGCAGGCGCTCAGGCCGCCGTTGAGCAGCAGGGCCAGGCGCGTCGTGCGGCCCAGGATCTGGGTCCAGCGCAGGTCGACGTCGTGGGTGACCGACTGCTCGCTGAGCGGCTCGCCCGAGGCCATCGCCACCGTGTCGAAGCGCAGGCGGTAGCCGCCGGTGATCGTCGCCATGCGCTGCAGGGCTTCGCCGCTGATCGACAACCCGGGGCCGTGGGCCAGGTAGTCGGACTCGATGCTGGCCATGTAGCTGCCGCTGAGCGTCACGTTGCGGTGGCTGGTGCGGGCGACGGAGAGGTCCAGGGCGGTGCGGACCTCGTCGAAGTGGGTCGCCGAGCTGATCGCGTCCACCATCATCGTGGGCGTGGCGCCGCTGACGAAGTTGACCATGGCGCCGCCGCTGACCCGCAGGCCCTCCGCCGTCAGCACCGAGGCGCGCACCGCGGGGGCCACCACCACGATCGCGCCGTCGGCGTACACGTCCACCCGGCCCCCCGCGGTGCTGGGGGCTTCGTCCTGGGCCATCGCCGGCGCGGCGGCCAGGAGGAGCAGCAGGGTCAGTTGCAGCCGCAAGAGGCCCCTCCGGCGGTGGTGGCGCCGGTGGCGGCCTCCCGCACGGCGTGCACGTGGTCCAGGAGCTGGTGCTCCAGGGGGTTGCCGGGATCGGCCATGACGCGGGACATGAGCGTGCTGCGCTCCCACGCGGACAGGGTCACGCAGCCGGGCAGCAGGAGGAGGGCGGCGAGCAGGGCGAGGTACTTCACGGGGACTCCAGGAGGGCGGCTTCGGCCCAGTCGAGCAAGGTGAGGTAGTCGAGCTCGCTGGGATCGACGAACTGCACGCCGCCGCGGTGCTCGCTGCCGCCGTGATCGGGGGAGAGGGGCTTGGTGAGCAGGGGGCTGTCGGCCGCGGCCTCGAGTCCGGCCAGCATCGCCTCGGCGGCGCGTTGGTTGCGCTCCAGCTCCAGGTCGTGGAGGGGGGCGTCGGAGTAGAGGTCGGCGGGATCGGCCCGGTGCAGGCCCGTCGCGTAGAGCTCGAGGGGGCGCTGCTCGCTGCCGTGGCAGGCGGGGTTGGCGCAGCCGGGGCCCAGGATCGGCTGGACCTCGTCGGCGAAGGCCTGGGCGTCGCCCCGGGGCAGGTCGCTGAGGCCAGGGCCCTCGACGCAGCCCACGAGCAGGGCCAGCAGCAGGGGCAAGGCGAGGTGAGGCGCGCCCGTCACGGCGCCCCCCGGAAGGAGGCGCCCAGGTCGATCCAGCGGCTGACGACCGCGATCTCGTCGGGGCTGAGGGGATCGTCCGCGGGGTGGGGGCCCGCCATGGGCTCGCCGTCGGCCCCCAGGTCCCGGCCCGTGAGGACCTCCAGCAAGCGGCTGCTCCAGGCCAGGCCCCGGCCGGCGTCGACCAGGGGCAGGTCGGGGCGGAGCAGCTCCTCGTAGGCGACGGTGAAGGAGGTGGTGGGCGTCGGCCGCAGGTCCAGCGCGTCCCCCTCGCCGTGGCAGGGCTGACAGCGGTCGAGCAGGGGCTGCACGTCGGACGCGAAGTCGACCGCCCAGGCCGTGGCCTCGTCGGCGACGAAGGGGGCGCGGGGCCGACGCGGGTCGCGGCCCTCGAAGCGGGCCAGGGTGAAGGTGGCCATGGAGACCGCGTCGGGCGGGACGAACGTGTGCTCGGGGTCCCCGTCGGCCGCGCCGTGGCAGCCGGCGCAGCGCGCGCCGTAGACGTCGGGGCCGCCGGCGGGCAGGCCCTGCTTGATCGTCTGGCCCTCCGTGAAGCCGAACCAGCGGTTGTGCGGCGTGCCCCGGGCGAAGCCCTCGGCGTCGAGCCCCTGGATGCGCAGGGCGACGCCGGCGGGCACGTCGACCTGGAAGCTGCCGTCGGCTTCCAGGGGGACCTCGGCCAGGATCCGCGCCGGGGCGTGCCCGCTCAGGCCCGTCGCCGTGCCGGACAGGCCGTGCAGATCGCCCAGGGCAGGGGAGCGCTGCTCGGGGGAGCCGGGCAGGGCCTCGATGAGCCGCGCCGAAACGAAGTCGTGCCGAGGAGCGCGCAGCCCGGCGGGGGGCAGGGCCCCCAAAATGCCGTCGATGAAGGGCAGGCCCTGGTGGACCAGGGTGGCGCGGCCGGGGCGCTCGGGCTCGGGAGGGGGGCCGGCGGGCGGTCCGGCGTGCCGGCGCACCACGGGCAGGGGCTCCGACAGCGAGGCATCGGGGTCGCTGAGCAGGGTCCATTCGGCGTCGATCACGGGGCCGCCCACCGCCGGGTCCTCGCGGAGCTCGACCACGCGCAGGGACGTGCGCGGGGCGGCGGAGGGATCGCCCAGGTCGAAGGGCCCATCGGCCGCGGCGGCGACGATTCGCCCGTCGGGCAGCGGGGCCGGATCCCGCCAGCCGGTCCACGTGAGGCCCGTGAGGGACGCGCGGGGGTCCAGGCGCACCAGGGGTGGCGCGTAGAAGGGCAGGGCGGTGGGCGTGGGATCGGCCGGGTCCAGGGCGGGGCCGAAGTTGCGATCGAGCACGGCCAGGTCGCCCAGGGGCCAGCGGTTGGCCAGGGCCCCGGCCACCAGCACGTAGCGGCCGTCGGGGAGCTCCTGCATGTCGAAGAGCAGGTCCGCGGGGCCCGTCATCCCGAAGTGCTGGTGGTACTCCGACGCCAGATCGGGGGGGAAGCGGAAGGGGTGCGCCACGGCCTGCGAGGGCACGGCGTCGCGCAGGGCGGTGAAGGCGACCTCGCCCCCGTTCTCCTCGCCCACCGCCAGGTAGCGGGGGTGTCGCTCGATCTGGGGGGTCCAGGTGCGGCGGGTGATGCTCCCGTCGACGGGGTCCAGGCGGTGCAGGTCGGCGTCGACGCGGGCCCCGTCCCCGCTGCTCTGCTGCGGTCGGCTGGAGGCGAACCAGATGGAGCCGTCCGACGCGAAGGCGGGGTCGCGATCGGCGCAGGGGGCCGTGGCGCACTCGTCGGTCAAACGCTCGACGTCGCCGCCCTCCAGGTCCATGCGGTAGAGGCTGTGGCCCGCTTCCCCCGCCAGGCGCATGGCGAAGAGCAGGGTGGCGGCGTCCGGCGACAGCGCCGGGTCCCGCAGGTCGGCGGGGGCGTCGTGCAGGGCGGCCGTGAGGTTGGTGGCGGGGCCCAGGGCGTCCCCGGTCCAAGGCGCGTACCAGAGGTCCGAGCCAGGCTGGAAGACGTCGACGTCCAGGGGATCCTCAGGCGCAGTGGGGCCCCGGAGCCAGATCAGGCCGCTCAGCGCGCCCTCGTCGCAGTCGCGCTCGCCGCAAGCCCAGGCCAGGACCGGGGCGATGCGCGGGTCCTGGGGCCCGGTCAGGAAGCGGTCGTTGCCCCCCTTGTGCAGGACGCCGCCCGCGTGCAGGGGCAGGGCCTTGCGCAGCAGGCGGGCCTGCAGGGGGTCGGTGGAGCCCGACAGCATGGCCTCGGCCTGTCCCAGGTTGTGGCGGGTGGTGGCGACGCCGACCTGCCCGGCCACCCCCGGGTCCAGGCGGAAGGGCACCGCGGCGCCCAGGCCGTGGCAGCCGCCGCTCGCGCAGCCCAGATCGAAGAGCAGGGGCTGGACGGCGTCGGCGAAGGCCTGCTCCGACGGCTCCAGGGGGGGCGGATCCTCGCCGCCTCCGGGCTCCAGGGCGATCCAGCGCAGCAAGGTCTGCACCTCGGCCGAGTCGACGCTGGGGAAGTTGGCGCCGCCGCCGTGGGGCAGCCCGCCCTGGGCCTCGGCCAGGGGCTTGCGGATGAGCGAGGAGGCCACGGGGGTGTCGGCGGCGTCGACCCGGGCCAGCGTGTCCGCCCAGGCGGCGTCCAGATCGCTCAGGCGGCCGGCGGCGTCGGTGTCCAGGAACCAGCGATCGCGGTCGATGTGCTCGCCGCGCTCCTCGGCCCCCGGGGGCACGCCGTGGCAGGTGGAGGCGGCGCAGGTGGCCTCCAGGATCGGCACCACGTCGGCCTCGAACGCGGCCTGGCCGGCGGGCGCGCACCCCGCTGCCAGCAGCAGCGCGGCGGCGACGAGGCACCTCACGGGGCGGGTCCGGACGGGAGGGCGCGCAAGCGATCCACGAGCGCGGCCATGGCCTCGTCGTCCAGGGCGCCCGTCAGGACCTCCAGCACCCGGCCGTCGGCCCCCAGGACCCAGGTGGTGGGCATCGCGGGCGGCGCCCACACCGCCGCCGCCTGCCCGCGGGGGTCGAAGAGCGAGAGCATCTGCTGGTCGAAGCGCTTGAGCGCCCCCAGCGCCGGGCCGCGCTGGCGGTCCAGGTTGATGAGCACGAAGGCGACGCCCCGCTCCTGCAGGGTCGCGCGCGCCTCCTCCAGGCGGGGCAGCTCGGAGAGGCAGGGGCCGCACCAGGAGGCCCAGAAGTTGATCACCGCGGGCGCGCCGCGCAGCTCCGCGAGGCTGTGGGTGACGCCGTCGGCGTCGGGCAGGGCGAAGTCCGGGGCGGCGTCCCCCACACCGGGGGGCTCCGGCGGCTCGGCGGCGGGGGCGGCCAGGGCCGCCGGGGCAGCGCTGAGGAGCAGCAGACAGAGCGGGAGGAATCGCATCGTCACACCTTGCCCGCCCCCTGCGGCGCCGCCATGAGCATGATCAGCGGACACGATTATCGCGTGATAGCCTCCGCCGCATCCGAACGCTGCACCCCCAATCTCCACATTTCGGCTGGTGGTCCGCCCGGGTCTGTGGCATTGCCCCGCCGTGGCCGCCCCCGCCGATCGCGCGCTGTCCCGCTGGTTCGTCGCCCTGTGGGTGGGCGTGGGCTGCATGTTGCTGATCGGGGGGATCACGCGGCTGACCGGATCCGGCCTGTCGATCACCGAGTGGAAGCCGGTCACCGGCGCGCTCCCACCGCTGGGCGCCGCCGCCTGGGCCGACGAGTTCGCCCGCTACCTGGACTCGCCCCAGGGCCGCCTGGTCAACGACTGGATGGCCCTGGCCGACTTCAAGCGCATCTACTTCTGGGAGTGGCTGCACCGCCTCGCTGGCCGGGGCCTGGGCCTGCTGGTGGCCATTCCCTGGGCGTGGTTCGTCCTGCGCCGCAAGGTGCGCGGGCGCCTGGCGTTGGCGGTGCTCGGCGTCTTCCTGCTGGGCGCGGCCCAGGGTTTGATGGGCTGGCTGATGGTGGCGAGCGGGCTCGTCGACCGCCCCCAGGTCAGCCACCTGCGGCTGGCCGCTCACCTCAGCCTGGCCCTGCTCCTGTCCCTCGCCGTGCTCCGTCTGGTCCTGAGCCAGCGGGATCGGCCGGCCCTGGGCAGCCGCCTCCTGCATCGGTTGGGCGGGGTGCTCGTGCTCGCGGTGCTACTTCAGGCCGCCCTGGGCGCCTTCGTGGCCGGCACCCACGCCGGCCTGATCTACCCGACCTGGCCGGGCTTCGGCGGAGCCTGGCCGCCCCCGGAGGCGCTGAGCCTGCGCCCGCTCTGGGAGAACCTCTTCCTGAACCCGGCCGGCATGCACTTCGCCCACCGAACGACGGCCTGGGCGGTGGCCTCGGGCGTGCTGCTCTGGTCGGTCCTGGCCTGGCGGGAGGGCCAGCGGCGCCTCCCGGTCCTCCTGGGCGTGCTGATCGCAGCCCAGATCGGCCTGGGCATCGCCACCGTCCTGCTGCGGGTGCCCGTCGGCGTCGCCGCAGCCCACCAATTCTGTGCCTGGCTCCTGCTGTCGGCCCTCGCCACGGCGACGTGGGCCACCAACCCCGGAGCGCCCCCATGCCCAACGGATTCAAGACGATCATCGAGCCCTTCCGCATCAAGAGCGTCGAGCCCATCCGCTTCACCACCCGCGCACAGCGGGAAGAGTGCCTGGCCGCCGCCGGCTGGAACGTCTTCGCCCTCCACTCCCGCGACGTCCTGATCGACCTGCTGACGGACTCCGGAACCGGCGCCATGTCGTCGGAGCAGTGGGCCGGGATGATGCGCGGCGACGAGAGCTACGCCGGCTCCCCCTCCTTCTTCCGCTTCGAGGCGGCGGTCAGGGATCTCACCGGCTTCAAGCACATCGTGCCCACCCACCAGGGCCGGGCCGCCGAGCGCATCCTCTTCGCGGAGACCGTGCAGCGCGGCGACGTCGTGCCCAACAACACCCACTTCGACACCACCCGCGCCAACGTCCAGCACGACGGCGCGGTAGCGGCGGATCTGGTCATCCCCGAGGGCTTGAAGCCGGCGGTCCTGCACCCCTTCAAGGGCAACATCGACCTGGAGCGCCTGGAGGCCCTGCTGGCCAGCGACGCCCGCGTCCCCCTGGTGATGGTGACGGTGACCAACAACTCCGGGGGCGGCCAGCCCGTCTCCATGTCCAACCTGCGCGGGGTGCGCGCGCTCTGCGATCGCTTCTCCGTGCCCTTCTTCCTGGACTCCTGCCGCTTCGCGGAGAACGCGTGGTTCATCAAGCAGCGGGAGGACGGCTACGCCGAGATGAGCCCTCGCGCCATCGCCCAGGAGATGTTCTCCCTGGTCGACGGCGCCACGTTCAGCGCGAAGAAGGACGGCCTGGCCAACATCGGCGGCTTCCTGGCCATGAACGACGACGCCCTGGCCGCCCGCTGCCGCGCCAACCTGGTGTTGACCGAGGGCTTCCCCACCTACGGCGGACTGGCGGGCTACGACCTGGAGGCCATCGCCATCGGCCTGGTGGAGGTCCTGGACCCCGACTACCTGGACTACCGCGTGCGCAGCGTGGAGTACCTGTGGGAGAAGGCCACCGCCGCCGGCGTGCCCTGCGTCTCCCCCGCCGGGGGCCACGCGGTCTACCTGGACGCGAAGGCCCTGCTCCCACACCTGGACCCGCTGAAGTACCCCGCCTGGGCCCTGTGCAACGAGCTGTACCTGGCGGGGGGCATCCGGGGGGTGGAGATCGGGACCGTCATGTTCGGCACCGTGAACCCCGACGGCACCGAGGAGCCGGCGCCCATGGAGCTGGTCCGCCTGGCGATCCCGCGGCGGGTCTACACGCAGTCGCACATCGACTACGTGGCCGAGGTCATCGCCTCCGTGGTGCCCCTCGCCGCGCGCCTGCCCGGCTACCGCATCGTCGAACAGGGCCCCTGGCTGCGCCACTTCACCGCGAAGTTCGAGCCCCTGGCCTGATCGTCCGGCCGGGTCGATGACGCCGGCTCCACGCCGCCCCGTTCCGGCCGATATGACGACCGTCACATCCGTTGACTGTCGGTGAGGGGAAGGTAGAGCCCAGCGGGGAAGCTCCCTGGGATCGCCCCGCCCGAAGCCTCGCGCTTTGGATGGAGGCCGGATGAAGCCCGACGTCGTCGCCCTGGTCATGCCCCGCACAGGGCCCACCTTGCTGTTTGCGCCCTACAACTACATGGCGCTGTCCACGGATCTGAAGGCGCGCGGCTACCGCCCGCTCATCCTGGACTCCCGCCTGCAGGACGTGGAGGCGCTGCTGCTGGCCCCCGGCACGAAGGAGCACCTGGCCGCGGTCTGCTTCACGTCGATGATGGGGCCGCAGCTCTCCTACGGTCTGCAGCAGAGCGCGTGGGTGCACGAGCACCTGCCGGGGGTGCCCACCATCTGGGGCGGCATCCTGCCCACGGAGCTCCCCGAGCTCTGCGCCCGGCACGACGCCATCGACTACGTGGTCCTGGGCTGGGGCGAGGACAAGCTGCCGTCCTTGCTCGATCGCCTGGGGGAGGGGGCGGAGCCCAGCGACGTCGAGGACCTGGTCTACCTGCAGGACGGCGCCCTGGTGGCCACCCCGCGCAGCAACCAGCGGGAGCACCCGCCCCTGGTCTACGACTACGACGACATCGACCTCAGCCCCTTCATCATGGAGGGCTACGGCCTGGGGCGACGGACCCTGGTGATGATCACCAGCCGCGGCTGCCCCCACCAGTGCACCTTCTGCTACGGCCCCCAGTTCCACGGATCGACCTGGAGCTGCCAGCCCGCCGAGCAGATCCTGGCCGACATCGACCGCCTCGCGAAGCGCTACGACTTCGACTCCATCTTCTTCAACGACGACAACTTCGCCGTGAAGTGGAGCCGCACGGTGCAGGTGGTCGAGGGGTTGAAGGCGCGCGGCCTGAGCTACGGCCTGTCGTTTCACGCCAGCTACCTCAACGAGCAGCGCATCGGCTTGCTCAAGCAGACGGGCTGCGTGCGCCTGTACTGGGGGCCCGAGTCGGGCAGCCAGCGGATGTTGGACATCCTGAAGAAGGGGGCCACGCCGGAGATGAACCTGGGCATCGCGGAGGCGGCCCGGCGGCACGGCGTCGGCGCGCTCATGGGCTTCATGGTGGGGCACCCGCGGGAGACGGAGGCCGACCTGCAGGCCACGCTCAACCACATCGACGACCTGATGGCGATCCACCCGGGCCTGGACATCTCCGACATCAAGATCTTCACGCCCTACCCCGGCACCGCCTTCTACCAGGACGCCATCGAGCACGGCTTCGTGCCGCCGGAGCGGCTGGAGGACTGGGCCGGCTTCTACTGGAACCGCGCCAACATCCCCTGGCTGAGCAAGGAGCAGAAGCGTCGGCTGGAGCTGATCTCCTACACGTCGCTCTGCGCGTTCGCGACCTGGCGGACGAAGGGGCTGAACCCCCTGCAGAACGGGGTGACGTCGCTGCTGCACGCGGCCGAACGCCGACGGTGGGACGCGCGGCACTTCGAGCAGGCCCCCGAGCTGTGGCTGCTGCAACGCTACGTCGACATGCACCGCCTGGATGGGGGCCTCGCCCGGGGCGCCTGGAACGCGGTGCGGCGGGTGGCCGACCGATTGGATCTGCGATGAGCGTCGACGCAACCTGGCTGGGCTGGTCCGGCTTCCTCCTCGACGGCGGCAAGCGCGTGGCCGTGGACCCCCACTGGAGCAGCTGGACCCGGCCCGGCGAGCTGCCGCCCTGGGATCTGACGCCCCTGGACGGCGTGGTGATCAGCCACGGGCACCTGGACCACTGCGGCGACGTGCCCGCGCTCATGCACCTGCACCCCCACGCCTGGCTGGCGGTGGGGCCGGACCTGCGCGCCTGGGGCGAGGGCCTGGGCATCGGCGCCCGCCTGAAGGTGCTGGGGGAGGGGCTGAGCGCCGATCTGGGCGGGGTCCGGATCACCCTGCTGCCCGGGGAGCACGTGGGGGACACGCTGTTCGATCAGGCCCTGTCCTTCGCCCGCTACCTGGTGCAGCGGCCCGTCTCCGCGCTCTCCCTCCTGGCGGACAGCATCAGGGCGCCGGGCGGCGCGGCCCACGCCATCGTCATCGACCTGCCCGAGGGCAGGGTCCTGCACGCGGCCGAGACCCTGCACGAGACCACCGACCTGCCCCTGTGGCAGCGCCAGATCGAGGGCCTGCACGTCGATCTGCTGCTCCTGGGCGTGGAGCCCGGGGAGGAGCTTGGGGCGTCGCGGGCGGCCGCGCTGCTGGACGCGGACCGGGTGATCGCCTTCTCCCCCCACCAGCGCCAGCGCGAGCACTTCGGCGTGGGCACCGAGGTCGCCTGGACCCGCGTGCAGCGGAACCTGCCCGTGGAGCGGGCGATGCGGGGATGACCGGTCCGATCGGGGAGCCCGGCGTGGTCGCGATCACGGGCGCCACGGGGCGGCTGGGGCGCGCGGCGCTGCGGGCCCGGGAGGGGTCCTGGCGAGCGTTGATCCGCAGGGGCTCGGTCGCCCCCCCGGGGGTGGAGGCGGTGGCCGGCGATCTGGGCGACCGCGACGCCCTGGCCGATCTGGTCCGGGGCGCCGACGTCGTGCTGCACCTGGCCACGGCGATGGGCTCGAGCGACGCTGGGGACATGTTCGAGGTCAACGTGGCCGGCACGCGCCGCCTGCTGGAGGCCGCGGGCGAGCGGCGCGTGGTCTTCACAAGCAGCGTGGCCGCGCGCGACCCGTCGCTGGGCGCCTACGCCGCCAGCAAGGCCCAGGCGGAGCGGCTGGTGCTGGAGGCCGGCGGCGTGGTGCTGCGCCTGCCCGTGCTCTACGGCGTGGGCACCCAGGTGGAGGCGGCGATCCTGGGCCTGGGCCAGCGGTTGCCCCTGGTGCCCGCGATCCGGGGCCGGGACCTGCGCCCGCTGCACCTGGACGACGCCGCCGCCGCCTGCCTGGCCGCCCTGTCGGCGGGGGAGGGGACCTACACCCTGGCCGGGCCCGAGGCGCTGTCCTTCCCCGACTTCGCCCGGGCCTTGCTGCGGGCCTCGGGCTCCCGATCGCGCGCCCTGCCCCTGCCGGCGGGACCGATGATCGCCGCCGCGGGCATCCTGGAGCGGGTGTGGCCGGGGTCCCCGGTGAGCCGCGAGTCCCTGCGGGCGGCCAGCGCGGGCACGCCGCCGGCCGATCGCCGCGCCCACACGGATCTGGCCTTCGCCCCACGAGGGATCGCCGCCGGCGTGGCGGGTCGATGAGGCGGCTCCTCCTGGTCAACCTGCCCCACCGCGAGCGCCTGCAGCGCCGTTGGGTCGCCTCCTACTACGCGCCCAACTTCCTGCTCCCCCCCCTGGAGATCCTGGCCCTGGCCGCCGCCCTGCGCCCCCACGCCGAGGTCCGGCTGGTGGACGCGATCGCCGAGGGCCTGGACGTCGCCGCGGTGGCCCGCCGCTTCGCCGACTTCGATCCCGACCTGGTCGTCGCCCTCGCCGGCTTCGCGGTGCTGGACGACGACGTGCGGGCCCTGGGCGCCCTGCGCGACGCCCTGCCCGGCAGCCGCAGCGTGATCTTCGGCTACCTGCCGTCGACGGAGCCCGCTTTGATCGCCGCCCGCCCGGAGGTCGACTTCGTGTTGCGCGGCGAGCCGGAGGCCACGCTCATCGATCTCTGCGGATCCCTGGCCGCCCCCGAGTCCGTGGCCGGCCTGGCCTTCGACGGCGTGCTCACGCCCCCCCGCCCGCGCTGCCGCGACCTCGATCGCCTGCCGCCGCCGGACCACCGTCTGGTCGACCTGCGGCGCTACCGCGAGCCCTTCATGCCCCGGCCCATCGGCGTGCTGGAGTCGGCGCGGGGCTGCCCCTTCTCCTGCGCGTTCTGCGTGCGGGCCTACGGCCGGGAGGTCGTCGCCCACTCCCCGGAGTGGATCCTGGCCGCCATCGACGACCTGCGCTCCGCCGGGGTGCAGCACCTGCGCTTCCTGGACGACACCTTCACCGTCGATCGGGGCCGCGTCGTCGCCCTGTGCGAAGGCCTGCGCCGCCGCCACCCTGGGCTCACCTGGACCGCCCTGACCCGCGCCGATCGCCTGGACACCGCGCTGGCCCGCGAGCTCGCCGGCTCGGGCTGCCGCCGCCTCTACGTCGGCGTGGAGTCGGCGGATCCGGCGGTCCTGGCCCGCTGGGGCAAGGGGGAGAGCCTGGAGCAGATCGCGGCGGGCTGCGCAGCGGCGCGGGCGGCGGGCATCGAACTGAGCGGCTTCTTCGTGGTGGGTGCGGAGGGCGAGACCCCGGCCGACGCCCGGCGATCGGCGGATCTGGCGACGCGGCTGGGGCTGGACTTCGTCATCGTGACCCGACTCCAGCTGTGGCCCGGCACGGGGCTCTACGCCGATCGCGGGCCCCTGCCGCCCGAGCGCTGGGGCATCGACGCCGCCGACGACGTGGACCCCTTCGCCCTGGAGCGAGCCGTCTACCGCCGCTTCTACCTGCGCCCCCGCCAGGTGGCCCGATCCCTGCGCCGCGTGGCCCGCCACCCCCGGGACGCCGCCGTGGGGCTGGGGGGCCTGGGCCGCTACGTGGCCGGCGCGGTGCGCCACCGCGACTTCATCTGAACCCCAGGAGGACCCCCGATGCCGAAGAACCCGTTCCGCGTGGTGCTGCAGAACCCCGGCTTCCTGGCCACGCTTTGGCGCAAGCCGCGGCTGGCCCTGGCCGTGCTCCGTCAACGCTGGCTGGGCTGGCGTCGACGGAAGCAGGGGCTGAACACCCTGGCGGGCATCGAGCTCGCGCTGACCTACGCCTGCCAGGCCTCCTGCCAGCATTGCTCGGCGGCGTCGCTGCACGACGTGGAGCAGGAGCGCGGTCGGCTGGATCTGGAGGAGCTGCGGGCGACGGCGCAGGCGGCGTACGACCTGGGCGTCTACGAGGTCAACCTGACCGGCGGCGAGCCGACGCTGCTGAAGAACCTGGAGGAGATCGTCCGCAGCCTGCGGCCCGAGCGCACGTTCATCGGCATCAACACCAACGCGATGCTGCTGGACGCGTCGCGGATCCGCCGGCTCCGCGACGCGGGGGTCGACCTGCTGAAGATCAGCCTGGATTCGCCCGACGCCGCCGCCCACGACGCCAACCGCGGCCTGCCCGGCAACCACGCGCACGTGCTGTCCCTGCTGGACACGATCCGGGGCATCCGGGGGATCCGCGGGCACATCTGCTCGGTGGGCACGGCGGAGCTGATCCGCAGCGGCGACGCGGCCCGGCTGGTGGCCCTGGCGCAGGAGCGGGGCGCGACCATCGGCTTCACCCTGCCCGCCGCGGTGGGGCGCTGGGGCGGCTCCTACCACCTCATGCTGGAGCCATCGGACCTGGCGGCCCTGCGCGACGTCTGCCGGCAGCCCAACGCCTTCTTTCAGGGCAGCGTCGGCCTGTCGACCTTCCAGTGCCCCGCGGCCCGGGAGGAGGTCTACGTCTCGCCCTACGGCGACGTCCTGCCCTGTCCCTTCGTGCAGCGGAGCTTCGGCAACCTGCGCGACGAGCCCCTTGGCGCCGTCTATGACCGCATGGGGCAGGCGACGGAGCTCGCGGGGGACGCGTCCCTCTGCCTGGCGGGGGAGGCGATCCGCTGGATGAAGACCAACGTGCCGGCCTCGCGGCAGCGCGTCGACATGCCCACCTGCAGCACCGAGCACGCGGACAGCTTCTGCCGCAGCGCCGTGGAGCCGGGCAGCGCGGGCGAGCCCATCACCATCGGGAGGGGCTGAGGTGGGGCCCGCCGGCGTCGTCCTGGCCCTGGGCGGCGCGATCTCCTTCGCCTTCGGGGCGGTCACCGGATTCTGGCTGCACGCGGCGATGGTCGCCCACCCCGATGAGGGCCCGCCCCGCTACCGGATGACCCTGCACAAGGAGGCGCTGTGGTCGTCGTTCCTGTGCTTCGCCCTGGCCGGGTGGGCCGACCAGATGCCGCTGCCCGTCGCCGTCAACGTCGCCCTCGCGGCCTGCGTGGTGCTGACGGGCTGGCTCGCCATGGCCCAGTACTTCCTGGTGGCGCGGGCGGGGGTCACCAACGCCTTCCGGGACGCGTCCCCGCCCGGCGTCGGGCTGTTCGGCAAGGGCGCGCTGATCGTCAACCTGCTGGCCATCGGCGGGCTGCTGCTGGGCACGGGGCTGATGGCCTGGAGGCTGTGATCGGGCGAGAGCCGAGGCTCAGGGCGCGGGAGCCGACGCCGTCCCGGGCCGCCGGATCCGCCACAGCCCGCTCCCCCCCGCCGCCCAGACCTCGCCTCCGCGCCCGAAGACCTCGACCAGCGGACCCTCCACCCCCTCCACGCGGGCCCAGATCGCCCCGTCGAAGTGGGCCAGGCCTTCCGCGCCGGCCAGCCACAGGTCGTCCGCGGCGCTCGCCCACCACTGCTCAGGCGCGCCCACCGGGGAGGGGTGCCGCTGCCAGACGCCCTCGCGCTGCCTCCACAGGACGCCGCCGTCGCGCTGCTCGCTGATCCAGAGGGCGTCCCCGCTCCCCCAGGCGCCGCGGGCGGACACCAGGTCCAGACCCTCGGACACCGTGCGCCAGCGCAGCCCGTCCAGCACCGCGACCCGGCTGCGCCAGACGGCCCGGGTGATGGCGCCCTGCACGTCCACCCGGGCGGGAGTGGTCTCGGCGTCCATGCGCTTCCACCCCGTCAGGCGCTTGATCAGGCAGGTCCCGCCCACCTTGCAGACCACCTCGGGGTCGTCGTAGCCGAGCACGCCGTAGAGGCCGGCGGCGGGCGGCTGCAGGAGCTCAGAGACCTCCTGGCGGTCGGCGATCCAGGCCGCGCCCCGGTAGCGCAAGTACAGCGGCTCGGGCCTGCCCTCCACGCTGCCCGTCCCCAGGATGCGGGGCTTGCCGTCCCGGCCGAAGTGGATCCGGGGCCGGTCCTCCGGTTCGTCCTGCCAGCGGAGGGCGGCGGGGAGGGGGATCGCTCGCCATCGGCCCGAGGCATCCGTCCACCAGGGTGTGATCGCGTCCTCCTCGAGCACCAGCGCCGCCTGCCCCGGGCGGTCCAGGGCGATCGACGTCACCGGCCGGTCGATGACCCGCTCCACCTCGCCCAGGGACCGCGTGGGCAGCGGCGTCGGTGTCGGAGACGGCGTGGGCGGCGCGGACTCGTCGGCCGCCCCGCTTCTGCGCCGGGGCAGCGGGAGCGCGCGGAGGAGCTCGGCCAGGTGCTCGGCCGGGATGTCGTTGTGGCCGTGCGGGGAGAGCGCCACGACGACCCGGTGGTCCTGCACTGCCCCGGCCAGGGACTCGGGGTCCAGAGCCAGGTTCCCGGGCCCCAGGGACTCCTCGGCGCGCCGGGCGAGGAGCCGGCTCTGCTGCGTGGTGTTGGCGTTGGCCGTGTGCAGGCTGACGGCGCGCCGTCGGGGCTCGGCCGCCACCCAGCGGGCGATGTCCTCGCCGCCGCCGTACAGCGCGTCGAGCAGCAGCACCGAGCGCACTGGCAGATCGTGCTCCAGCAGGGAAAGCGCGGTCATGTAGCCGCCGCTGTGGGCCGCGACCACCACCGCGCCCAACCGCTCGATGCCCAGGTGGGGGCGCAGCACCCGCTCCACGAGCTCGTCCTGCCAGGCCTGGGCGAAGCCCGGCTCACCGAAGCGCCCGGGGTCCCCCGACCGGGCCAGCCAGGGGAGTTGGGGCACCACCAGCACCGTGTTCGTCCCGGCCGCGTCGTGCTGCTCCGCCAGCCCCCAGCCTTCGACCGGGGCCTCCCCGTCGCGGCAAGCCACCGGCCCCGACGCGAGCACCGCGCGCGCGCACCCGCTCCAGCCGTGCAGGTAGACGACGATCACCGCCCGGCCGGGATCCAGGCCCGCGGGAGCGTGGACCACGACCGAAGGCGCGCCCTCGGGCAGGGGGTGGCTCGCGTGGTCCAGGCGGGCCTCCCGATCGACGGCGTGCTCCGAGGGGGCTCTCCGGGGGGCCGCAGGGGCGACGTGGGCCTCCACAGGATCGGGAGGGGCTGAGATCGCTCCATCCCGCCCCGCCGCCCCGCACGCGAACAGCCCGCCCGCCGCGAAGAGGAGGAGGGGGAGGCGCAGCCTGCGCTGGTCCCCGGTGCCGAAACGTCGCATCGGGACCTCGCCTCCGGGCCGACGCTGCCCCGCTCCCGCGGGCCCCGGCGGCGCGCAGGCTAGCCGCGCCTCCGGCATCACGCGCCCTGGCAGTCCGTGGATCTACGACCGTGAGTGCGCTGTGAGGCGAATTCGGTTCAGGTCCAGGCGGAGGAAGCAGGCCGTAGTGGACCTACGGGCGCTTCCGACAGAG
>CALCXL010000559.1 GCA_937907595.1 uncultured Pseudomonadota bacterium | reverse complement strand
AGCTTCTGGACCCGCTGCTCGACCTCGCCCTCCTGCATCAACTCTTCGTCGCTCATGGCATCAGCCTCCCTCGGAGGGCGCGTCGAGCACCGGCCGGATCACGCGCTCTTCACCGTAGAAGAAGCGGTCCGACGCGGTGGTCACGGTCATGATGATCTCGACCCGTCGGTTGCGCGCGCGCCCCACGGCCGAGTCGTTGTTGTAGCGGGGCTGGAACTCGCCGTGGCTGCTGGCCTTGAGGCGGTAGCCCGGCACCGGTCCCGCGCGCTGCACGTACTGCAGCACGGCGAGGGAGCGGGCGGCGGCCACCTCCCAGTTGGTCTCGTAGTAGCCCGAGGGCTTGCTGTCGTCGGCGTGGCCCAGGAACTCCGCCGTGGCCTTGCCGTCGGCCAGGGTGGCCGAGAGGTCGTCCAGGAAGGGGTAGGCCGAGGGCAGGATCTCCGTGGAGCCCGGCGCGAAGAGCAGGGAGTCGTCGATGGCGACGGTGACCCGCTCGTCCTTGTGGCCGATCTGGATCATGTCGTTGGACGCCTTCTCCAGGTTCTGCTTCACGACCTTTTCCATGTTGGTCATGAGCTGGCTGGCGCCCTGGGCGACGCGCGGAGTGCGGGCCATCTCCACCCGGCCCTCACGGGGCTGCCCACCGCCCTCCAACACGCCGAGGGCGCCGCGCAGGGAGCCCAGGGCCAGCTTGACGCGCTGGTTGTCCAGGGTCGACATGGACAGCAGGAGCACGAAGAAGGTGAGCAGCAGCGTCATCAGGTCGGCGAAGGTGACCATCCACCCCGGCGCGCCCTCCTCGCAATTGCACTCCGCCTCGTCCGACATCACGCGGCCTCTTCAGCGCGTTGGGACAGCGGCACGAAGGCCGACAGCTTCTGCACCAGGATGCGGGGGTTGTCGCCGGCGTGGATGCTGAGCAGCCCCTCCAGGATCAGGTTCTTCTGGGCGACCTCGATGGCGCTGCGCTGCTCCAGCTTCGTGGCGAAGGGCAGGAACAGCACGTTGGAGAGGAGCGCGCCGTAGAAGGTCGTCACCAGGGCGACGGCCATGGCGGGGCCGATGCTGGAGGGGTCCGACATGGACTGCAGCATCTGGATCAGGCCGATGACCGTACCGATCATGCCGAACGCGGGCGCGTAGGTGCCCGCGGCCTTCATGAGGTCGGCGCCGACGGAGTGGCGGTTCTTGATGTGGCTGATCTCGATCTTGAGGATGTCCTCGATCGTGTCGGCCTCCTGCCCGTCGACCACCAGCTGCAGGCCGGTCTTGTAGAAGGCGTCGTCGATCTCCTCGGCCGCGGACTGCAGGGACAGCAGCCCCTCCTTGCGCGCCTTCTTCGCCAGCTCCTCCAGCTTGACGATGAGCGCGCCGTGGTCCTCGGGATCGGCGAAGAGCAGCTTCTTCATCACCCCCATCACGCCGGTGACGGTCTTCATGGGGAAGCAGACCATCACGGTGCCGACGGTGCCGCCGAACACGATCACGATCGACGGCACGTTGAGGAAGGTGCTCGCCCCGTCCCCCGTGAGGATCGCGAACGAGACCAGTCCCAGCGAGACGATGATGCCGATGAGGGTCGCGAGATCCATCTGCGCTCTCCTGGCCTCCGACGACGGACAAGCGGCCAAATTGGCCACCGGTACCGGATCAAAGCAAGCCTCGTGCCAGCCTGCCTGAATCGGAGCCCGAAGGCCCCCCGTCGGGGCGCACGGCCGCCTGCTTACGCGCGGACGCCCGCCTTACTCATCGGATCGACCGCGCCGAAGTTGAGGGGGAGATCGCGATCGGTGTCGGGATCCCGACGGGGATCGGGTACCGGCCACCCCCGGGTGTCGGGTGGCTGACACCCTTGGCTGCGGGCGTCAGAATCCCGGATTTCGCGCGAGGGGGGCCCGGTCAGGCTCAGATCGCCAGGCGCTGGCGCACCACGTCGGGGAGCTGCACCAGGGTCTGGCCGGCGCCCACGCAGCAGAGCTCGATCTCCGCCTTCACCAGCGGCTTCTCCCCTCCCGGGCGCCAGGCCTGCTGGTCGAAGACCGCGCGGAAAGGGCTGGCCAGCCGGACCGTTGTGCGGATCTCCAGCGTGTCGCCGAAGCGCGCGCCCTCCTTGTATTCGAGGGTCGCCTTGTAGACCACGAAGCCCACGTTGCCCTCCTGCCACAGCCGCACCAGCTCCGCCCGACCCAACAGGTGCTCGCGGGCCCGCTCGAAGTAGCGCAGGTAGTTGGCGTGGTAGACGACGCCGCTGAAGTCGGTGTCTTCGTAGTAGATGTCGACGGGGTGAACGTGCACCGGCGCACTCTGTCGGGACGATGGGGGCAGCGCAAGGGCGTCGCGCCGGGGGCCGACGAGGCGGGGGCCTCACTCCGATCCGGGGTCCGGGGTCGGCGGGTCCGGGGTCGACGGGTCCAGGGTCGACGGGTCCAGGGTCGACGGGGCCGGGGTCGACGGGTCCTCCGCCGCGGCCTTCGCCTCCTCCGCCGCCCGGTGCGCGCGCATGGCCGCCCGACGCTGGTTGCGCTTGCGGTTGCGGGCCACCACGGCCTGGTCCTCCAGGTACAGCCGCTCGACCTTGGTGCGGGCCCAGGGGGTCTTGCGCAGGAACTTCAGGCTCGACTTGAGGCTGGGGTCGTGGCTGAAGCAGCGGATGTCGATGCGGTCGGCCAGGCCGGGGAAGCCGTGGCGCTCGATCAGGTCCTCGAGCATCGCCTGCAGCGTCACGCCGTGCAGCGGGTTGAGGGGCTGGTCCTGGCTCACGTTCGGTCCTCCGGGCGGGCGCAGACCGAGCCCTGGGGCAGCCGGGTCCGCGCCGCCTTCGTACACAGCATCGCCGCCGCTGTCCCGCGCGACCACCCCCCAGACCGCTCCCGGGCGGCCTCCGCAAACAATCGCCCCGGCGCGCGTCAGGTCTGGGATAGTCCCGCGATGCGGGAACCCTGGGTGACAGCGGAGGCGGTCGACACGCCCGACGGCGTCTTGATGCTGCAGCAGCGGAGCGGCAACTCCGTCATCACGATCGAGGGGCGGGTGCTGATGAGCAGCCGCCACACCCGCTCGGAGGTGGCCGTGGCGGAATTGGGCTGCGCGGCCATCCAGGACCGCCCCCGACCCCGGGTGCTGATCTCCGGCCTGGGCCTGGGCTTCACCCTGCGCGCCGCCCTGGACGTCCTGCCCCCCACGGCCGATGTCGTGGTGGCGGAGCTGAACGAGGTCGTGGTGCGGTGGTGCCGCGGGCCCATCGCGTCGGTCGCCGGCGACACCCTGGCCGATCCGCGCGTCCGGGTCGTCGTGGGCGACGTCGCCGACGAGATCCGCCGCGTCGCCCACGACCCCGCCGCCCCCCGCTTCGACGCCATCATCCTGGACCTGTACTTCGGGCCGGCCGAGCCGCACCCCGGCGGGGACGACCCGCTCTACGGCCCCACGATCCTGAAGGCCAGCCACAAGGCCCTGTCCCCGGGCGGGGTGCTGGCCGTCTGGGGGGAGGTCCGCAGCCCCAGCTACGAGCGCCGCATGCGCGCCGGCGGCTTCCGCAGCGAGTGGGTGAAGCCCCGTGGAGGCGGGCCCCGCCACGCGGTGCACCTGGGCACGAAGTAGGGGGACGGCCGGATCGGCCGGACCAGATTCAGGGCGTGTAGTCCCCGCAGCCCTCGTAGACCCCGTCGCCGTCGGCGTCCCAGACGGCGGCCTCGTCGGCGCAGTCGGCGGGGCTAAGGACGGAGCGGTCGATCACGTCGACGCAGTCCACCTCCACCAGCTCCACCCCCTCCAGGCGGTCGGC
>CALCXL010000558.1 GCA_937907595.1 uncultured Pseudomonadota bacterium | reverse complement strand
CATCCAAGAGGGATGACAACATGCAGGCTGGGCCCGGTTCTGAAACCGATCGCACAACGCCTCGCCGATCGCCCGGGGATCCACCGCGCAGCCTCCGAGGGGGATCCTGTCACCCCCCTGAGATCACTGGAGATCCTCGATCGGCGATCTCTGCTTTGAAATCACGCGGGCGGCAGCTCGGCGTACATGCCGTCGATCAGCGGCTGGTGCCGGGCGGCGATGGCGTCCCGACGCACCTTGAGCGTGGGGGTCAGCTCCCCGCCCTCGATGCTGAGGGAGCGCTGCAGCACGCGGTAGCACTTGACCCGCTCGTAGCGCGCCAGGCGGCCGTTGCAGCGCTCGATCTCCGCGTCCAGCAGCTGCTGGATCCGCGGGTCCCGCAGCAGCGCGGTCCAGTCGTCCGTGGGCAGGCCCAGGCTGGCGGCGAAGCGGGTGAGCTCGTCGGGCGCCAGGGTCAGCAGGGCCACCAGGAAGGGCCGGCGATCCCCGAACACCATCGCGTCGGCCACGTAGGGGCTGGTGCGCAGGGCGGCCTCCACGTGCTGCGGAGCCACGTTCTTGGCCCCCGAGGTGATGATCAGGTCCTTCTTCCGATCGGTGATGATCAGGTAACCCGCCTCGTCGAAGCGGCCGACGTCGCCGGTGTGGAACCAGCCCTCGGGGTCGAGCACCAGGGCCGTCTCGTCGTCGAGCCCGTGGTACCCGGCGAAGACCACCCGCCCGCGCATCAGGACCTCCCCGTCGGGCGCGATGCGGATGCGCACCCCGGGCAGGGGCCGGCCGACGGTGCCCAGGCGGTTCTCCGCGAGCGAGTTCACCGTGCCGGCGCCGCAGGTCTCCGTCAGGCCGTAGCCCTCCAGGATCTCGATGCCCGCCACCCGGAAGAACCGCGCGACGTCGACGTTGAGGGGGGCGCCGCCGGACACACAGAAGCGCACCCGCCCGCCCAGGGCCTCCCGCACCGGCTCGAACACGGCCTTGTTGGCCACCTGGCCACGCAGCCGGTCGGCCAGCTTGCGGCCCAGGGCCAGGCGGGGGGCGGGCCGCGGCTCGGAGGTGGGCAGCCCCCGGGTCTCCCGCGCAGCGTTCACGCCATCACGCACCACCGTCTGCAGCAGCGGGGGCAGGTCGCGGAAGCCCTTGACCACCTCGTGGTAGATGCGCTCGTACAGCCGCGGCACGCCGAAGAAGAACGTCGGCCGCACCTCCTGGAGCACCTCACCCAGGCGGTCGACGCGCTGGGCGTAGGCGATGCAGAAGCCGTGACTCAGGGCCGAAAAGACAGCCACGCGCGCGTAGATGTGCGAGAGCGGGAGGCAGAGCACCGTCGTGTCGTCCACGCCGACGTCGAGCATGCCGTCCATCGCGTCCACCGCCGCCAGCAGGCTGCCGTGGGTCAGGCGCACGCCCTTGGGCTGCCCCGTGGTGCCCGACGTGTAGACGATCGTGGCCAGGTCGCTGCCCTTCACCGCCTCACGCAAGGTGCTCAGGTCGTCGCCGTGCTCCCGGAGGTAGCGGCGGCCGTCGCGCATCAGCTCGTCCAGCAGCAGGCCACGCTCCAGCGACCGGAGGTCCATGACGTCGATGACGACGATGCGCTGCAGGCCGTCGATGTCGGCGATGTGATCCTGCAGCCGCTCCAGCAGCGCCCGCGTCTCGACCACCAGGATGGACGCGCCGCTGTCCCGCAGGACGTGGGCGGCCTGGGGCCCCGTGGCGGAGTGGTACACCGGCACCGTCACCGCGCCGATGGAGAGGACAGCGTGGTCCAGGATGCTCCACTCGATGCGCGTGGCCGACAGCAGGGCCACCCGATCCCCCGGCTCCACCCCCAGCGAGCGCAGCCCCGCGGCCACCGAGCGCACCTGCTGGCCCAGCTCCGTCCAGGTCAGCACGCTCCACTGCAGGGGCTCGCGGCGGCGACGCATGGCGATGCGCGGACCCCAGCGCTCCACGGCTTCGAACAACAGCTTGCCGATGGAGGGGCTCTGGGCGGTCTCAGTCACTTTGTGGGGATCGTCCTTCATGCTATGACCCGGCCGGTCCGGAGGGGCGCCGCGGGGACACCGGACGCGGCCCCCATTCGTGGCGTTCGAATCGTACCAGCCCGCCCCCGGCGAACCACCCCACCCGGAGCACGGCATGACGGCAGAGACACCCCCCGAGATGCCCAGCCCCATCTTCGTCATCTCCGACAGCACCGGAGACACGGCCGCCGCCACCGTGCGCGCGGCCCTCGCCCAGTTCCAGTCGTTCCTGGTGCACGTCTCCACCTACTCGCACGTCACCGACAAGCGACGCATCGAGGCGCTCATCCGTCTGGCGGCCAAGGAGCGCGCCATGGTGGTGTTCACGCTGGTGAACCCGGACTTCCGCGACCACCTGCGCGAGCGCTGCAGCGCCCACGACGTCCCCTGCATCGACCTGATCGGCCCCCTGCTGCTCAAGCTGGAGGGCCACCTGGGCGGGGACCCGGCGGCGGGCGTGCCCGGCCGGCGCACCCTGCTCAACGACGAGTACTTCCGCCGGATCGAGGCGGTGGAGTTCACCGTCAAGCACGACGACGGCGCGGAGCCCCGGCACCTGCACAAGTCCGACGTGGTCCTGGTGGGGGTTTCCCGCACGAGCAAGACCCCGCTGTCGACCTACCTGGCGCAGAAGGGCCTCAAGGTCGCCAACATCCCCCTGGTGCTGGGCATCGAGCCGCCCCCGGAGGTCTACGAGATCGACCAGGAGCGCATCTTCGGCTTGACCATCGAGCCGGAGACACTGCACGCCATCCGCATGGCCCGCATCCGCAACCTGGGGCTCACCGCCAACAGCAACTACGGCTCCATCGAGCACATCTACATGGAGCTCGACTACGCGCACGAGGTGTTCCGCTCCAACCCCTCCTGGCCGGTGATCGACGTCACGCGCCGCGCGATCGAGGAGACGGCCGCCGTCATCCTCAAGATCCTGGACGAGCGGCAGCGCAGCCCCAACCGCCAGTCCACGCTGCGGGGCTGATGAGCCACGCCGCCACCCGCACCCTGCGCGTCGTGGGCGCCGTGTTGGTCCGGGGAGACCGCGTGCTGGTCACCCAACGCCTGGCCGACGCGCCCCGATGGCCCAACCTGTGGGAGTTCCCAGGCGGGAAGGTGGAGCCGGGCGAGACGGACGCCGACGCCCTGGAGCGGGAGCTCGAGGAGGAGCTTGACCTGCGCGTGAGCGTGGGGCGGCAGGTGGCGCGCGTGCAGATGGACCGCGGGGCCGGCGAGATCCTGGATTTTCGGACCTACCGCTGCGAAGTCCTGGGCGGTGAGCCGCGGCTGGTGGAGGTGCAGGACCTGCGCTGGGCCACCCTGAGCGAGATCGAGGCCCTGGACATGCCTCCAGCCGACGCACCGGTGCTGGCGGCCCTGCAGCGCGGCGGCCTGCAATGACGCGCGCGGGGATCGCTGCGGGAGGTAGCATCGCCCCGTGATCGGCTCCGTCCTGGAGAAGTACGAGGTCCTGGAGAAGGTCGGTGAGGGGGGCATGGCCACCGTCTACCGCGGCCGCCACACCACGCTCGATCGCACCGTCGCCGTCAAGGTGATGCACCCCCACCTCAGCAGCTCGGAGAAGAACCGCAGCCGCTTCGCGCGGGAGGCCCGGGCGATCGAGACCCTGGTGCACCCCAACATCCTGAAGATCTTCGACTACTCGGGGCCCAGCTCCGAGCAGTGCTTCATCGTCACCGAGTACATCGAGGGCCCCACCCTCTCCGAGCTCCTGGAGGACGTCGGGGCGATGATGCCGGAGCCGGCGTCCCTGGTGGCCATCGAGCTGTGCCGGGCGCTGGGCATGGCCCACGAGCACGGGGTGGTGCACCGGGATCTGAAGCCGGAGAACGTGATGTTTCACGCCGACGGCAGCGTGAAGCTCATGGACTTCGGCATCGCGCGGCTGCGGGACGACGTGCAGGTGACGATGACC
>CALCXL010000557.1 GCA_937907595.1 uncultured Pseudomonadota bacterium | reverse complement strand
TGCTGGGCGCTGAAGGAGAAGGCGCCCATCATGCGCTTGACCTGCTCCACGGTGAACCAGCGGCCGGTCAGGGCGCTGCGCAGGACGCGGAGCTGGTCGTCGGCGAAGGACTCGCCCTCCACGCTGTTGTAGACGCGGTCGAAGTCGGCGGCGTCGCAGGCGACCGGCGCCTCTTCCAGCACCGGCGGGGCCACGAGGATCTCCTCCACCACCACCACCGGCTGCGCGGCCAGGGTGGCCAGCTCGCGGCCCAGATCGCGGATCTTCGCCAGCAGGCCGTCCAGCTCCTCGGTCTTGTGGTGGAGCTCCTTGCGCACGGCGGGGCGGTCGGCGGCCTCCAGGAGGTTGTCGATGCTCTGCACCTCCTGGGCGGCCAGGCGGAGCAGCTCCTCCATCTGCCAGTTCAGGGACTTCGCGTTGGGTCGTTGGTGCTCGGCGAAGGCCGGACCGGCGCTGAGGGCGAGCAAGAGGACGGACAGGATCAGGGTGCGTGGCTTCATGGCTCCTCCAGGGTCTGCAGGTGAGACGGGGTCCCGCGCGGATCATTCACCGGCGGCGGACTCAGCGCTCGGTGAGCGTCAAAGTGATGATGGACGTCTCCGTCCGGCGCGTCTCCTCCTCGACGACGTGGTCCTCGGTCAGGACCAGGGTGGCGTCGGTGACGAAGGCCACCACCGCGCGCCCGCTGCCCACCGAGTGCCCCACACCCACCCCGTGCAGGCCGCCCTCGGGGTCGCGCAGGGTGGCCAGGACCCCGGGGTCGAGCCCGACCAGCTCGTACTGGCGGGGCTGCCAGCGCAGCAGCGCAGGCACCTGGGCGCGGGGCCGCAGCTGCTCCTGCAGGGCGGGGGACAGGAACAGATCCCGGCCGCCGGGCGCACCCGCCTCGCACAGCCCGTCCCGGACCCGCGCCTGCAGCCAGATCTCCTGCTCGAAGGGGCCTCCCTCCACCGATCGCAGCGCCACGTCGTCGAAGCAGGGCGAGGCCTGCAGCGCCTCCATGAGGTTGGCGGCGCCCTCGGGGTCGGTGCTCCGCGCCTGCAAGTCCAAGCGCCCGTCGGCCACCTCCAGGGACGTGAGCCAGACGCCCTCGGGCACCGCGCCCTCGACCCCCCGCAGGACCGACGGCAGCCAGCCGGTGCTCATGCGCAGCGAGGCCAGCGCATCCAGGCGGCGCTCCAGGTCCTGGCTGAGGGCTTCGAAGGCCTGCACGTCCCCCGCAATGGCCTCCAGGGCGCCGATCTCCAGGCGCAGGCTGGCGTTGCCCTGCTCCAGGCTGCGCAGGGTCGTCGATGCCACCGCGGTCCAGGCGACGCTGGCCAGCACCAGGCAGGTCAGCACCAGGACCGAAGCGGCGAGCCAGCCGCGCAGCTCCGCGCTTATTCGGGCATTCCGGCGTCGACCCAGTTCTTGACGGTCTCCAGCTGAAGCTCGGTGATGCAGCCGTCCTCGCCCGGCAGGCAGCCGGCGGGGGCGGGCATCTCACCGCGCTCGATGCGGCCGGGAATGCACTCGGCGCGGCTCTTGCCATCGCAGGACGCGGCGCCGGCCAGCACCTGGGCGTCGTCCAGGCTGTCCAGCCAGTTGTGGCCGCCGGAGTTGATGGCGTTGGCGCCCTCGTGGCAGTCACCGCAGTAGGCCGACAGGATCGGCTGAACGTCCTCAGACCAGGTGGGATCGGTGATCTCCTCGTCGGGGACCTCGGCGGCAGGCGTGGGGCACCCGGTCAGCAGGGACAGGGCAGCGATCAACGGGGCGAACGTACGGACGAGCATCGAGCCTCCTGGATGAAGCGAGAGCATAGCCGGCCGGACCCCCGCAGATCCAAGGGCACGGACGACCCCCAACGACGAAGCCCCCGCCGAGGCAGGGGCTTCGTCCAGCAAGTTGGCGCAATCAGCTCTGCTTGGGAGCGTCCGGGGCCTTGATCACGGCGGTGTAGCCCGCGGCCTTCACGGCGGCGATCAGCTGGTCGTCGGTCAGCTTGCTGTCCTCCTCGAGCGTCACCAGGATGTCCTTGAAGTCGTCGCCGCCCTCGATGGTGGCGATGCCCGCCAGCAGGGTCAGCTGCTCGCGGATGGGCACGATGCAGGAGCCGCAGGTGGCGTTCTCCACGTGCAGGACCTTCGTGGTGGAGGCCAGGACCGTCTGGGCCGCGGGCTCGCTCTTGTGGCAGGGCGCGTCCTCTCCGTCGGCGGGCGCGGCGTCGGCGGTGGCGGCGTGGGCGGCGCGGTCGCAGTTGCCCTTGTCGCAGTTCGTGCCGTCGCAGTTGTGCTCCGCGGTGGCGCCGTCCTTGCGGTCGCAGTGGCTGTCCGACGCGTCGGAGACCTCCTGCGAGGAGCCGGCGACGGCGTCGGAGGTGCCGCAGGTGAACAGACAGGACCAGGCCGCGAGGGCTCCGCCGACGACGGCGGTGGCGATGGCGATGCGAATCATTCGAAGCTCCAGGCAGGCACGAGGTCGTGCCGGGGTGGGGACGCGTTCATATCAGGAAGTCGAGGGGGCCCGATACAGCAAGATGGATCCGCCGCGCCGGGAGTCAAGGGGCGATCCGCTCGGCGCAGGCCGTGACGCGGTCGCAGCGTGGGCGCCCCACCTACGGGATCAGCGCCGCCGCCGCGAGCAGGGGCGCCAGGCCGACCGCAGCCAGGAAGGCAGCCGTGGCCCCGGGAAAGACCCCCGGCACCGCGGGCCCGGGCCGACCGCCCTCGCTGCTGCGGTAGCCCCGACCGGCCAGGCCGATCAGACCCAGGCCCAGCATCGCGCCCAGGACGAGCAGCCCCCGCGCCAGCCGCCCGAAGGCGGAGGGGACCATGCCGTCGGCCACCGCCAGGTGCAGGGCGATCGCCACGAAGGTCAGCACCATCACCGCGGTGAGCGCCCGCTGGGACCAGCGCAGGCAGCGCCGGGCCACGGCCCGCGCCTTCTCCTCCGGGGACCAGGGCTTGCGCTCGCGCAGCAGCCGCGTCTTGCACTCCGCGCACAGGTCGCCGGACACCACGCAGCCGGTGCAGACGAAGGTCCCGCAGCGCGCGCAGGTGATCTCCGCGGGCCGAGTGGGGTGGTTGGCGCAGTGTGCGTCGGACAGCATGCTAGTTTTCCAAACATGGACTTCCATCTGCTGCTGCGCAACCGCCACGTCGCCCGCGTCGTCGTCGGCATCCCTGAAGGCCAGGAGCAAATCCGGGCCCGCATCGAGTCGGATGGTGGCGACATCATCACGCTGCAGGAGGCGACGCTCGCCGCCCTGGTACGCGCCTACCTGTCGGTCTCCACCCACCCCCAGCGCAAGGCCGTCGAGCTGCGCTCCATGGCGGTGGAGGAGTCGAAGGAGGGCTTTGCCATGCACCAGCTCATGGAGGTGCCCAGCGAAGAGGGCAGCCTCCGCGCCGAGCTGGCCGCAGTGCCCCAGGAGCGCGACGGCGCCCCCCCGGACATGCCGCCCCCCACCAACCACGGCGTGCCCCCGGACGTGTCGGCGGACCTGGTGACCCAGCACGGCGGGGCCGACGACGACGGCAACGACGACCTGGAGCTGGACGAGCTGGAGGAGGACGACGGCCCCGTGTTCGGGGACGTGCCCACCCACCACAGCAAGCCCACCGACTGACCCCC
>CALCXL010000556.1 GCA_937907595.1 uncultured Pseudomonadota bacterium | reverse complement strand
GCCCCCCGCCGCGTTCGCGGAGTCGACGCGTGAGCCCCGAACGCCTGCTGCGCATCGGCACCGGATACCACGCGGTGCTCGCCGCCACCCTGATCCTCATCCCCAGCGACCTCTTCGCCGCCCTGGGCATGGACGCTCCGCGCTACTGGATCTTTGTCTACGGCGCCGGCGCGGCGGCGGCCGTGGCTGCCGTCCTGCTCGATCGGGCCCGCCGACGCCCGGACGAGCGTCCCGGGCTGCTGGTGGCGGTCCAGGGGGGGGAGCTGGCGGCGATGGTCGTCGTCTTGGGCTCCGTGGTCTGGGAGGAGCTCCCCAGGCTCCTGTTGGGCCCCGGCTTCGCGGCGGGCTTGTGGGCCTGGCTGCTCTGGAACCTCTCCGCTGAACCACCCCAGGAGCCCGCGTGACCGAACCCAACGACGCGTTGGCCCGCATCCTCGATGCTCTGGACGAAGACCTGGAGACGGCGCCCGGGCGTCTGCGCAGCCGGCCGGAGTTCCGCGCCGCGCGCGCGCTCCTCAAGGAGCTTCGTGCAGAGGCCGACGCCCTGACCGCAGACCCCGCCCGTGCGGCAGATCGCGTGAGGGAAGCCGAGGCCCAGCGGGATCTGCTCGCCCTGGCCCGGGACGAGGAGGAGCAGGCGCAGTCGGCCGAGGACGCCCTCAAGCGCGACATGCGCCAGCAGGACGAGAGGCTGCTCGCCCACGTCAGCGCGGAGCTCAAGCTGTACTGGCTGATGATCGGCCTGGCCTTCGGCATCCCCATCCTGCTGATCATGCCCCTGGGCATGTGGTGTGCCCTGGGCATCGTGCCCGCGGGCTACGGCCTGTCGCGCATGGTGAAGGCCACCGCGGAGATGCAGGGCCGCACCTGGGTGGTGTTCATGGACGACGTCCGGGAGATCGAGACGAAGGTGCGCTTCGCCCACATCATGGCCGCCTCGTCGGGCGTCTTGGTCGGGCTCTGGCTCGTCTTCGCGCTGTTCCTGCGCCAGGTGGAGGGCGGATGATCCAGCCCGTCACCATCGCCCTGGACTGCATGGGCAGCGACCACGGGCCCCGGGAGGCGGTGCAGGCCGCGGCCCGGCTGACCCTGGAGCGCGACGACCTCCGCGTGATTTTGGTCGGCGACGTCGATCAATTGGGCCCGCTGCTGGACGAGCTGTCCTACGACCCGGCGCGCCTCTCGCTGCTGCACACCCCCCAGTGGGTGGAGCCCGAGGACCACCCGCGCACCGTGCTCCTGGACAAGCCGCGGGCCTCGATCCTGGAGGCTTGCGACGTGGTGGCGGCCGGCCGGGCCTCGGCCGTGGTGACCGCTGGATCGACCGGGGCTGCGATCCTCGCCGCGGCGCAGCGGTTGGGCCGGATCCCCGGAGTGCGCCGCGCGGCCCTGGCGGCGGTGACCCCGACGGAGCAGACCCACGGCCCCAAGAAGGACCCCTTCGCGCTGCTGCTGGACGTGGGTGCCACCCTCGACGCCTCGGCTCGCGACCTCGTCACCTTCGCGATCATGGGATCGGCCTACGCCGCCGCGATCTCCGGCAACCCCGCCCCGCGGGTGGCGCTGCTGAGCAACGGCACGGAGGCCCACAAGGGACCGGCGGAGGTGGTGGAGGCCCACCGGTTGCTGTCGGAGCTTCGGGGCATCGAGTTCGCGGGGAACGTCGAAGGCCTGGACATCCCCCGGGGCACCGTCGACGTGGTCGTAGCCAACGGGTTCCTGGGCAACGTCGTCCTCAAGATGATCGAGGGCGTGGGCGAGGTCATCGCGGACCTGGCCGCCGACGCCTACGCCCGCAAGTACCTGTGGAGGCTGGGGCTGACCCTGCTGAGCTCTGGCATCGAGCAGATCCAGGCGGTGATGGACTGGGAGTCCTACGGCGGCGCGCCCATCCTGGGCTTCACCCAGCCGGTCATCAAGGCCCACGGTCGCAGCCGGGCGCCGGCCATCGCCAACGCCTGCAAGGTGGCCGCGAAGGCATCGCGCAGCGACATGGTGCGCGTGGTCGAGCGGTCGGTGGCCCAGCTCCCCACGGACGCAGAGGAGCTGCTCGCGTGACCGACTGGCGCCACGTCTACCGCTGGGATCTGGACAAGACCTACCTGGAGACGCACTTCGAGTCGCTGAGCCGGCTGGTGCGGATCGCGTTCGAGAAGCCCGAGGAGAAGGTCAACGTGCCCGGCTCCGCGGCCCTGCTGCGCGAGCTGAGCCGCCCCCGCGAAGGGGTGATGCCCAACCGCGTCTGCATCGTCTCGGGGTCGCCGACGCAGATGCGCAAGGTCCTGGAGCAGAAGCTGGCGCTGGACGGCGTCACCTGGCACGAGTTCCACCTCAAGCCGCAGTGGGACAACCTGCGTCGCGGCCGGCTGCGGGCGGTGAGGGATCAGGTCGGATACAAGCTGCCGCTCCTGCTCGAGTCGCGGGCGAACGTGGCCGCAGGCACCGGGGAGACGCTCTTCGGGGACGACGCGGAGGCCGACGGCTTCATCTATTCGCTGTACGCCGACGTGCTGGCTGGTCGACTGGACTCGGCGCAGATGGTGCGGATCCTCAAGGCGGCAGGGGCCTACCCCGACGCGATCGAACGCTGCGTGGCGGCCGCGTCGGCGCTGGAGCGGGCCGACGACGTCGAGCGGATCTTCGTGATCCTGGACAAGCGCTCCCCGCCAGCGAACTTCCGGGCGCTGGGCTCCCGGCTGGTCCCCGTCTTCAACTACTTCCAGGCGGCGCTGGTGCTCTTCGCGGGCGGACACCTGGACGCGGCGGCGGTGATCGGCATCACGCGTGCGTTTCTGGAGGAGGACCGGCACCCCGTGGACGAGCTGGCCAACTGCTTCCAGGACATCGTGCGGCGGGGGCACTTGCCCGGCTCGGCGATGCAGGAGTTGGGGCTGGCCGTGCAGGAGCAGATCGAGGCGACCGCCGAGCGCGAGGTGATCTGGAACTGCGTGCAGCGCTTCATGGACCTGGGGGAGGCCCGGGCCTTCCGCAAGCCGCAGGGGCCCGACGCCACCGAGTACCTCAGCCTGCTGGACGCCTTGAAGCGCCGCTCCTGATCAGGGTGCCACGCCGAACAGGTCGCTGAAGTTCGCCTCGAGCTGAGCCTGGGCGGCGTCGGGCTCCAGACCCCAGAGCTCCGCGGCGAGGGCGGCGGTGTCGGCCACGAAGCACGGCTCGTTGCGGGTCTCCCGGGCCAGGGGCAGGTAGGGGCAGTCGGTTTCCAGCAGAATCTGGCTGCGCGGCACCGTCTCCAGCATCCGGATGAAGCTCTGGGAGCGGCGCGCGTTTGCGGGGATCGACAGGTGAAAGCCGGCCTCGGCCACCCGCCGCGCGAGCTTGACCCGACCGCCGAAGCAGTGGAAGTCGGCGCGACGGACCCCCATCTCCAGGAGGATCTCCAGGCAGCGGGCCTCCCGCTTGCGGCTGTGGAGGATCACGGGCTTGTCCAGGTCGATCGCGGCCTGCACCCACCGCCGGAAGACCTCCTCCTGGCGCGCCCAGTAGGGCTCGGCGACCCAGTAGCCGTCCAGGCCGATCTCTCCGATGGCGATGGCCTCGTCGGCGTGTTCCCGCGCCCAGTCCAGGGCCTCTTCGGGGCGGTGGGCGCTGGGCTCGCGCGGATACTCGAAGCCGTCGGCGAGCATCTCGTCCAGGACCGCGTCCACCGGGTAGCAGCCGTACGCGGCGTGCACGATGTCGGAGTCGGCGGCCAGGCGCTGGACCGTCCGGTTGTCCTCCAGGTTCAGCCCGTTGGAGATGATCGTAGTGACGCCCGCGTCGCGCGCGCGCGTGAGCACCGCCTCCACGTCGTCGATCAAATCCGGGTGGGTCAGGTGCGCGTGCACGTCGAACAGCCCCATGGCACCTCCGCGGGGCGGAAGATAGCAGCCGCTCCGACCGACCGAGCCCCGGTCCGCCGACGCGGGCATCGGAGCGAAGCACTAAGATGCGCGGTTCGTGGAGCCCACCCCGCCATCACCGTCCGATCCGGGCGTGCCTGAGCTCGCCGCCATCGACCTCGGGTCGAACTCCTTCCACATGGTCGTCGCGCGGGACGATGGGGAGCTCCAGGTCATCGACCGGCTGCGGGAGCGGGTCGCTCTGGCGGAGGCCGTGGTCGACAAGCGGATCGACGAGGGCGCCGCCGAGCGCGCGCTGGACTGTCTGCGGCGGTTCGGTCAGCGCATCGCCCACATCCCCCCGAGCCGGGTGCGCGCCGTCGGCACCAACACGCTGCGCAAGGCGGCCAACTCTCGGGCGTTCATCCAGCGGGCGGAGGCCGCCCTGGGCCACCGGATCGAGGTGGTTTCCGGTCAGGAGGAGGCCCGCCTCATCTACCTGGGCGTGGTGCACGACGTCGCTGATGTACCTGCTCGCCGTCTGGTGGTGGACATCGGCGGCGGCAGCACGGAGCTGATCCTCGGCGACGGCGAGGACACCCTGGAGCGCGAGTCGGTCCAGATGGGCTGCATCCGCTGGCGGCAGAAGTACTTCCGGGACGGCGTGATCAGCGCCGAGAGCATGGAGCGGGCCCGCGTGGCGGCGCGCCTGGAGATGCGGGCCTGGGAGCGGCGCTACCGGGAGCTCGGCTGGGACGCGTCGGTGGGGGCGTCGGGCACGATCCGCTCCGTGCACGCCATCCTCCGGGCCAACGGCTGGAGCGATCGGGGCGTCACCCTGGGG
>CALCXL010000555.1 GCA_937907595.1 uncultured Pseudomonadota bacterium | reverse complement strand
GCGAAGCCGCCGGTGCCGCCGCCGTACCAGCCCCCTCCCCCGCCGCCGATGCCCGCGCCGTCGAAGTAGCCCGCCCCACCCTGGCCGAAGCTGCCGGCCTCGTTCGGGTAGTCCTCCCGCTGCCAGCCGGCCAGCCCGCCCGCGTCCTGCAGCCCCCCACCGCCCGCGGTCATGGTCGCGTCGTTGCTGAAGCCGTCCTGGCCGGCGTAGCCCCCGCCGTCGCCGCCGTGGCCGTCCCGCGCCGACCAGCCCGCACCGCCCCCGCCGCCGGCCACCAGCAGCCGATCGCTCAACCCGGAGCCCCGCCGCAGGTCCGTGGCGCCGCCGCCGGCCCCGCTGACGCCCGAACAGCAGACCTCGCGCACGCCGCCGCCGCCGTTCCAGCCGCCGTCGGTGGCGACCGACACCGACGACGCGCCCGCGCCGCCCACGTGGACCTCCAGGACCTCGCCGTACTCGACCTCCAGCCCGGCCTCGACCCAGCCTCCCAGGCCTCCGTACACGCCCGCCTCCGAGTCGCCGCCGGACGCGCCGGCCAGCTGGACCACCACCTCTCCGACCCCGTCCGGGACCGAGAAGTACTGCACCGAGCCCGTGAAGCCGAACCACGCCGCGTCCTCGGGCAGGGGCGTGGAGTCGTCGTCGTCGGGCGGGGGATCGGGGGTGTCGTCGTCGTCGGGGAAGGCGTCGTCGTCGTCGGGCGGCGGGACCGGGGTGAGATCGTCGTCGTCGTCCCAGGGCAGGCTGTCGTCGTCGTCGGGGGAGGCGTCGTCGTCGTCGGCCGCGTCGTCGTCGTCGCTGGGCGGGGGGACCTCCAGGGCGTTGCGCACGGGGTCGCAGCCGACGAGGCCGAGGGCGAGCAGGAGGGCCAGCAACAGCACCGATCGATTCATGGGCGGATCGTAACGAATGGCACGATTCGGGGGCAGGCGATCGGGCGGGCTGCGGATCGACAGGCGGCCCCGCACACAGGCGCTACACTGCCGGCCGTGTTGGGCATACGAAAAAAGGTCATGGGCGCCGCGAGCGCCGTCTTGCGTCCCCCCGCCCTCCTGGGCGCGGGCTCCGACGCGCCCTCCTTCGACCTGGAGGCGTCGGACGGCACCCGCGTTCGCAGCGACGACCTCAAGGGGGAGAAGCACTTCGTCCTGGTCTTCTACCCGGGCGACAACACGCCGGGCTGCACGCTGCAGCTCAAGCAGTTCAGCGACCTGGCGCCGCGCTTCGCCGAGCAGGACTGCCTGGTCTTCGGCGTCAACGGGGCCGACGCGGCGTCGCACCGCGGCTTCTGCGATGCCCAGGGCTACCAGATCCCCCTGCTCGTCGACGCCGACCGCCGCCTGGCGGAGGGCTTTCACACCGCCCGCCCCGGCGTGCCGGTCACCTTCCGCGCCGTCTTCTTCGTGGACAAGAAGGGCATCGTCCGACTGGCGATGAAGGACTACCCCGAGCCGGAAGCGGTCCTGCGCATGGTCGAGCGCAACAACGAGACCGGCTACAAGGGCACGGGCCGCAAGGGCCGCCGCCTGGTGCCGGAGGTCTCCGGCTACGGCCTGTCCAAGCTCCAGGAGAACGACCCCGCCACCACGGTCCTGGACATCCGCGACCCCGTCGACTGGCAGGCCGGCCACGTGCCCGGCGCCGTCAACATCCCCATCGACCAGCTCATCCAGCGCCTCAACGACGTGCCTGATCGGGACACCCCGCTGGTCATCGCCTGCGACCAGGGCCTGCGCGCCAACAGCGCCGCGCGCATCCTCAAGGACTCGGGCTGGCGCAAGCTCTACACGCTCATCGACGGCATGGAAGCGTACAAGGGCCAACTGGAGCGGTGACCGCCATCACGGAGGCCGACCGCGGCCCCCACGCCCCCTTCCAGGCCCAGGCCGGCGTGCACGTCGTGCCCCTGCGCACCCCCACCCTGCCCCCGGCGACCCACACCAACTGCGTGGTGGTGGGCGACGCGGAGCGCGTGGTGGTCATCGACCCCGCCAGCCCCTTCGCCGACGAGCAGCAGGAGCTGATCGCCTGGCTCACCGCCCACGGCGCCACCGTGGAGGCCGTCTGGCTGACCCACCACCACGCAGACCACGTCCTGGCCGCCCACGCCGTGCGCGACGCCTTCGACGCCCCCATCCACGCCCACCCCGCCACCATCGAGCGGCTGCGGGGCCTGGTGGAGGTGACGGGCGAGCTCTTCGAGGGCGACTTCCTGGAGTTCGACGGGCTCACGCTGGAGGCGCTGCACACCCCCGGGCACGCGCGCGGGCACCTGGCGTTTCGGGATCGCGGGAGCCGGCTGGTGGTGGCCGGGGACCTGGTGGCGGGCCAGGGCACCATCGTCATCGACCCCCCCGAGGGCGACATGGCCGACTACCTGCTCACCCTGGCGCGGCTGATCCAGGAGGGGGTGGGCGCGATCGTGCCGGCCCACGGGCCCGTGATCGAAGACGGCGAAGCCAGGCTCTTCGAGTACATCGCCCACCGGCAGCAGCGGGAGGAGCAGGTGGCCGACGTCCTGCGATCCCGCGGCGAGGGCAAGGCCATCGACCTGGTGCCGGTCCTGTACCCCGAGGTGCCGGCGATGTTCTGGCCCCTGGCCGCCCGGCAGGTCCTCGCCCACCTGCTCAAGCTGGAGGCCGAAGGCGACGTGCATCGCCCCGACGGCTCCACCGGCGCGCCCGGGGCCCCCGTCTACATGGCCCCCGGCGGATCGGCCCGGCCCGACGCCGTCTTCCGGTGGGGTCGGTGAGCGGGGACCGATCGGCGCAGGAGCGCTTCCTGATCGACTTCCACGCCGCGCGGCCCGGCGTGACCCCCTTCCTCTTCGCCGACGGGCGCCTGGCCGACGGACGGAGCTCCTACCGCTGGCTCCTGGACGCCCTGCCCCCCGACCTGCGCGGGCAGCGGGTGCTGGACCTGGCCTGCGGCGACGGCCACCTGTCCCAGGCGCTCAGCGAGCGGGGCGCGGCGGTGGAGGGCGTGGACATCAGCCCGGTCGACGTGCAGGCGGCGACGGCGCGGAGGCTGCCCGGCGCGCGGTTTCGGGTCGCGCGGGCCCAGGATCTGCCCCTGGAGTCCGGCTCCGTTGACCACGCGCTCTGCCACCTGGCGCTCATGCTCTTCGACGACGTGGAGGACGCGGTGGCGGAGGTAGGTCGGGTGGTCCGCCCGGGCGGCACCTTCGCGGCGATCCTGGGGGGCGAGGCCCGCGACGGCGACGGCTGGGGGCTCTTCCTGCAGCGGTTCCGGGAGGCCTCGGCGGGGGACGCGGGCGTCAGCCTGGGCGACGGGCGCACGCGCAGCCCCGCGGGCATCCGGCGGCTGCTGGAGGCCGGCTTCGAGGGGATCGAGGTCGTGGAGGCCACCCTGGACACCAGCGGACCGCCCGAAGCCCTGTGGTCCCGGCTGAGCGCCTCCTACCTGGGCGGGCTGCTGTCGCCGACGGCCCTGGAGGAGGTGCGGGGGCGCTGGATGCAGGACGTCGCCACGATCGAAGACGGCGGGATGGTGCCGGCGGGGCTGATCTTCCGCCGCGTGATCGGTCGTCGGCGGGGCTGAGGCGATCGACCGGCGGCCCTACTTGCCCAGGGCCACGCCCAGGGACGCCATGCCGCGCGCGGTGAAGAAGGGGCCCAGGTTGCCCACCTCCACCGCGGGGCGGACGAAGAGGGGGGAGTCGCCCAGGGGGATCTCCACGCCGAAGCTGCCCAGCACCCCCACCAGGACCTCGGGGCCGTCGGTGGCGTCGGGGCTGCCGGCCACCTGCACGTCCAGGCCGATCACCTGCACGAAGGGAGCGGCGAAGCGCAGCCGGGCGCCGAAGGTCACGGGCACCAGGACCATGCGGCCCAGGGCCTCCCCCGTGTCCGGGTGCAGGACGGGCTCGCTGATCGCCGGCCGGGCGCCCAGGGCCAGGCGCAGGAACTTGTGCAGGCGCAGGCTCGCGTCCGCCTGGAACACCCCGTAGCTGCCGCCGCCCGCCCACTGGTAGCCGCCGCCCCCGGCCAGGGTGACGATGGGGTGAGAGGCGCCTCCCCGCCCGCTGCTCCGCGCGGTCTCCACGGCCTCGCCCAGCTTCACCACCCCGCGCTTGCCGTCGAAGAGCCAGACCCGGGCGCCCGGCCGGCTGCTCCAGCGACCGATCCAGCCGGCCAGGGCGCGCTGGTCGGCCTGCTCCAGCAGGTCGGCCGCCTCCGCGATGCGCCCGGGCTCGGCCACCAGGACCGCGGTGCCGCCCTCCAGCTTGAGCAGCGAGCCGCGCAGCTCCCCCGACGCGTCCCGGACCTGCAGCACGTGCTCGCCGGGCACGACGTCGAGCATGGTGCCCATCATCGGCCGGCCGTCGATCCAGGCCGCGCCGGGCTTGTTGGCGGCGACGCCCGCGGCGGCGATGGGGATGCGGCCGCCGGACAGCGCCTCGGCCTGCAGGTCCAGGTAGAGCTGCCGGGCCTCCGGCGGGTAGCTGGTGTCGAACGGCTGCGACGGCAGCACGGCGATGGCGCGGGCCAGGGCCGGGGTGGCCGCGGGAGCACCGTCGGAGAAGTAGGCGGCGATGCCCTCCAGGAAGTGCAGCTTCCACAGCTCCTCGGGGGAGACCGGCGCCTCCAGGCAGGCCACCGTCTGGCGCACCTGGGCCAGGTCGGCCTCCGCGATGCCCACCTCCAGCTCGTCGATGCGCACCTGCGCCCGGTCCAGGGCCTGGGACACCGTGGCCGCCGGCAGCGACGACGAGGGGCAGGCGAACTCCGGCGTGGCCCCCAGCAGCCAGACCCCGCCCAGGACCTGCGCGCCCTTGGGCTCCTGGAAGACCGACGGCACCGACGCCGGCAGCTCCCGGGCCAGCTTCCGCGCGGTGCCCTGGGCGTCGGGGGTGACCACGACCAGGGCGAAGCCGGAGGCCTGGGCCTGGGCGGCGGCGGGCGGGAGGAGGAGGAGCGGGAGCAGGAGGGCGGCGAGCGCGCGGCCTCTCGGCGGCGCGGGGCCAGCGGGGATCGGCCCCCTCGAGCCGCCCCGACGCCGACGGAGCCCCAGCAGCAACAGGCCCGCCAGCCAAGGCGCGCCGCGCCCGCCGACCCCGCAGTCGGCCACGCAGCCCGGGTAGAAGTAGGGCGTCGGCGGCCCCGCAGAGTCGTCGTCGTCCCCCACCGAGCCGCTGTCGTCGTCGTCCACGCTGTCGTCGTCGTCCGCGCTGTCGTCGTCGTCCCCCGAGTCGTCGTCGTCCCCCGAGTCGTCGTCATCGGCCGAGTCGTCGTCG
>CALCXL010000554.1 GCA_937907595.1 uncultured Pseudomonadota bacterium | reverse complement strand
GGTTCCCTCCCGGGGTTCTCGCGCTGCGCACTGCCTCGCGCGGCGCTCGCCTTCCCCTCATCGGCACCCCCGGGGAGAACTTGATGCCTGAGCGTTACGCCGAGCTCCACGCCTACTCCTGCTTCTCCTTTCGACGGGGGGCGTCGCAGGTGGAGGACCTCATGGAGCGGGCCTGGGAGCTGGGCCTGGCGGGGCTGGCGATCACCGATCGCGACGGCCTCTACGGCTCGGTGCGGCAGTGGCTGCACGACCGGCGGCTGCGGGAGGCGGCCGAGGAGCTTCGTGGCGCGCCGCCCCCGTCGGAGGAGCGCGCGCCGGCCCTGTGGGATCACAAGGTGCCGAAGCCCCGGGTGGGCGCCAACAACCCCCACCAGGACCGGGAGCTGGAGCAGAAGGCCCAGGAGGAGGAGCGGCTGCGGCAGCGCCGGGAGCGGCAGCGGCAGGCGGCCTCCCAGCACGACGTGCCGCGGCCGGTCTACGGCGCCGAGCTCTGCCTGGACGACGGCAGCCGGGTGGTGGCCCTGGTGGAGAACCGGGCCGGCTGGCGCAACCTGTCGGCGCTGGTCACCGAGTCGCGCATGGGCGGGGAGAAGGGGGTGGCCTTCCTCCCCTTTTCGCGGCTGGCGGAGCGCAGGGAGGGGCTGTTCGTGCTCAGCGGTGGGCGCTTTGGCCCGGTGGACCGCGCGCTGCTGGGGCTGGACGGGCTGCGGGCCTGGCAGGACTGGAAGCCGAAGGGGCCCTGGGGGCGGGGGCTGGGCTCCTGGCTGCGCGACGCCGACGTGGATCCCGCGGCGCTCTGGGCCGAGCAGCGCGAGCGCCTGCCCCTGCTGCGGGCCCAACGGGACGACCCCGAGGCGCGGCGGGCCCGGGCCCTGGCGGCGGCCGGGCGCTTCCAGGACGCCTTCGGCGACCGCTTCTTCCTGGAGGTGAGCGACCACTGCCTGCCGGAGGATCAGTGGCTGGGCGCGCTCCTGCGCGGCGTCTCCCAGACCCTGGGCCTGCCCCGGGTGGCCACCAACCTGGTGCACTACGCCCAGGCCGGCGATCGGCGGCTGCAGGACGTGCTGACCTGCATTCGCGTGCACACCAACCTGCAGGACGCCGGCACCCGCCTGCTGCCCAACGACCGCTTTGGCCTGCAGGACGCAGCGGCCATGAGCCGGCTGTTCCGCGGGGATCCGGGCCCGGTGGCGCTCAGCGCGGAGATCGCGGGGGCCTGCAGCTTTGACCTCCAGGCGCTGCCCTACGCCTTTCCCATCTACGACGTGCCCGCGGGCCACACCCTGCAGAGCTTCCTGGAGGAGCTGTGCTGGGAGGGGGCGGGGATCCGCTACGGCGGGCGCCTGGACACCGATCCGCGCATCCGGGGTCAGATCCGCCACGAGCTCGACGTCGTCGGCCGCATGGGCCTGGCCGGCTACTTCCTCATCGTCTGGGACATCAGCCGGGAGTGCCGTCGGCGGGGCATTCTCAGCCAGGGGCGGGGCTCCGCCGCCAACTCCTGCGTCTGCTACTGCCTGCAGATCACGGCGGTGGACCCCATCAAGCTGGACCTGCTGTTCGAGCGCTTCCTCAGCGAGGCGCGCGGCGGCTTTCCGGACATCGACATCGACGTCTCCAACAGCAAGCGCGAGGAGATCCTGCAGTACATCTACGACCGCTACGGGCGGGACCACGCGGCCATGGTCTGCAACGTGATCACCTACCACCCCCGCTCGGCGATCCGCGACGTGGGCAAGGCCTTCGGTCTGGGCCTGGACCAGGTGGATCGCATGGCCAAGACGCTGTCGCACTTCAGCAGCGGGGCGGAGCTGGCCCAGCGCTTCGGGGAGGGCGGGGACGAGGCGATCAGCGAGGACAGCCACCTGTTGCTGCAGGTCGTCGACTACACGGACAAGCTCTGCGGCTTCCCCCGCCACATCGGCATCCACAGCGGCGGGGTGGTGATCTCCGGCGTGCCCATCGGGGAGGCCTGCCCCACGGAGAACGCGTCGATGGAGGACCGCACGGTCCTGCAGTGGGACAAGGACGACGTCGCCCAGACGGGCCTGGTCAAGATCGACGTCCTGGCCCTGGGCATGCTGTCGGTGATCCAGGAGTCCCGCCGGCTGCTGGCCCTGCGCGGCGTCGACTTCGACATGGCGCAGCTGAGCTACGACGACCCGGCCGTGTACGACATGATCACGGAGGCGGACACGGTCGGCCTGTTCCAGATCGAGTCCCGCGCGCAGATGAACACGCTGCCGCGCCTGAAGCCGCGCACGTTTCACGACCTGGTGGTGGAGGTGGCGCTGATCCGCCCGGGCCCCATCCAGGGCGACATGGTGCACCCCTACCTGCGGCGGCGATCGGGCCACGAGCCGGTGGAGTACGCCCACCCCTCCCTCAAGCCGATCCTCGAGCGCACCCTGGGCATCCCGCTGTTCCAGGAGCAGGCCATGAAGATGGCCATCGCCACCGCGGGCTTCACGCCGGGGGAGGCCGACAAGCTGCGCAAGACGATGGGCTTCAAGCGCTCCACGGACGAGATGGAGCGGCTCTTCGCCAAGATGATCGACGGCATGGAGGCCAACGGCATCGACCGGGAGACCGCGGTGCGTATTCGCAACCAGCTGCGCGGCTTCGCGGCCTACGGCTTCCCGGAGAGCCACGCGGCCAGCTTCGCGCTCATCGTCTACGCCTCGGCCTGGCTCAAGTGCTACCAGCCGGCGGCCTTCGCGGCGGGGCTGCTGAACTGCCAGCCGATGGGCTTCTACACCCCGGCGACGATCGTGTCGGACGCGCGGCGCCACGGCGTGACCATCCACCCCCTCTGCGTCAACCGCAGCGACCACCGCTGGACCCTGGAGGGGGAGCGGGGCCTGCGCGGGGCCTACCTGCAGATCAAGGGCTTCGGGGAGGACGACGGCCTGCGCATCGAGGAGGTGCGCGCCCACGGCGGCCCCTTCACGTCGGTGACCGACTTCTGCGAGCGCGCGGAGCTGGCCCGCAGCAAGCTGGAGGCCCTGGCCCAGGGGGGGGCGTTTGCGGCCTTCGGCGTCGATCGGCGGCAGGCCCTGTGGCAGGTGGCGGGCTGGCGCAAGCGGCTGCCCCTGGAGGGGCCGATGCGGCAGGAGGCGCTGCCGGGCTTCGAGCCCCTGGGGGTGGTGGAGGAGAACCTGCTGGACCACGCGGTCGCGGGCTTCACGCCGAAGGAGCACCCCATGGTCTTCGCCCGGGAGGAGCTACGCGGCCGGGGCTACCAGGACTCGCAGGAGCTGAAGGGGGGGCGGGACGGCCAGGGGGTGATGGTGGCGGGCCTGGTGATCACGCGGCAGCGGCCCATGACGGCCAAGGGCACCTTCTTCATCACCCTGGAGGACGAGGTGGGCTTCGTGAACGTGATCGTGCACGCCAAGACCTTCGAGACCCACCGCCGCCTGCTCAGCCGCAGCAAGTTCCTGGGCATCCGCGGGCGCCTGCAGCGGGAGGAGGGGGTGTGCTCGGTGCTGGGCAGCTCCTTCGTCGATCTGGCCCAGGAGGAGCTGCTGACGAAGGCCATGCCGAAGTGGGAGAAGTGGGGCGGGATGCCGTCTCGGGATTTCCATTAGGGGCTGAACTGGCAGACTGCCCCCATGCCCATCGATTTGACCTGGTCCGGCGAGCCGATCGTCTGGATCCTCCTGCTGGGGCCCGCCCTCTTCGTGCTTCACCGCTACCTGCTGGCGCCGGCTCGCTTCGGCGAGGGGCCGCGGGCGGTGGCCACCAGCAAGCTGTGGGGGGCCTTTCTCTTCGGCCTGGGCCCCGCGGTGGCCCTGGGCGCCCTGGCCATGGACCCCATCGCCACCGGCCTGCGCCCGCCCGACGGGATCGCCTTCGTGATCGTCACCGGCGTCGTCGGCCTCGTTGCCCTGCCCCTGGTGGCCCTGAGCGCGCGCGGCCTGGGCGACAGCGAGTCCACCCCCCAGATGCGTCGCCCCCGCATGACCCCCGAGTTCATCGTGGCCAGCGCCGGGGTCTGGGCGCTGTACCTGCTGGGCTACGAGTTCCTCTTCCGCGGCTTCCTGCTGGTGCCCCTGGTGGAGGAGTGGGGGGTCTGGCCGGCGCTGGCCGCCAACACGGGGCTCTACACCTTCGCCCACCTGCACAAGGGGGCGGCGGAGACGATCGCGTGCCTGCCCATGGGCATCGTCTTCGGGCTGATGGCGCTGTACACCGGCGGGATCTGGGCGCCCTGGCTGCTGCACGTCGCCATCGTGCTGGTGCATGAGAACGTCGCGGCGCGGGCCAACCCGTCGATCCAGTGGTGGGCCTCGGGCCGCTGAGGTCGATCCCCTGCGTCAGCGCAGGGGCGGCTGGCCGACCTCGCCCACCTCCACCCGGAAGACGTCGCCGCTGAACAGCGACGTGACGTAGACCGAGCAGCGGTCCCAGCCAACCCCCTCGCCGAAGGCCAGGGACGCCGCCCAGGCCGCCTCGCTGGAGATCGTGGTGACGGTGCCGTCGGGGTCCACGCGATCGACGCGCCCGCCGATGTTCTGGGCCACGTACAGCGCCCCGCTGGCGCCCAGGGCCACGCCGTCGCCCACGTCCCCCGATCCGAACTCGGTCACCACCTGGGGCGCGCCGGCGGCGCCCTCCTGCACGGGCACCCGCCACACCGGCTGCACGGTGGCGTAGGTGGTGGCGATCCACAGGGCGTCGCCGTCGGCGGTGAAGGCCGTGCCGTTCGGGGAGACGTGGGGGCCCAGCCAGATGCTCGAGGCTCCGTCGGCGTCCACCTCCAGCACCTGGTCCAGGCCGTGGTCG
>CALCXL010000553.1 GCA_937907595.1 uncultured Pseudomonadota bacterium | reverse complement strand
GTAGAGCAGCTGCCGGCGGCTCTTGTCGATGCCGAGCACCACGAAGCGGCTGTTGACGCTGGTGGCGAGCTCCGTGCGGTTGCCGGCGCCCAGGTCGGCCCAGTACAGCACGCCGACCCCGCCCAGCTCCCCGGCGAAGCCCGCCGAGTCCCCCGAGGGGTGCAGCACCGCGCTGGTCACCGCGGCCTTGCGGTTGGAGAGGGTGGAGGTCTTCCCGCCGACGACGTCCACCAGCAGGAGCTGCGAGGAGTCGTTGGTGTCGCTGGTCAGCAGCACACGGCGCCCCTTCTGGTCCAGGCCCCAGACCGCCATGGGCTGATCGTTCCGCCGGGCCACGACCGCCTTGCCCGACGCCACGTCCACCACGATCGCCGCGGGGTTGCCGCCCACCGTCGCGGTGAAGGCCACCACGTTGGCGTCCGCGGCCAGCACCGGCGCGTGCGGGTCCCGCCAGCCGCCGCTGATGCGGATGTCGCGCTGGGTCTCAAAGTCGAGCAGGTGCACCGAGCGGCCGCCGTTGGCCTCCTCCACGATCAGCGCCAGCCGCTCGCCGTCGCCGTCCAGGGCCACCGGGCCGCTGTTGGGCGCCAGGGCGTTGCGGTAGCGGCCCAACACCTCGTGGCGAACGTAGAAGACGTGCTCATCCTCCGGTCGGCTGATGTCCGCCCCGGGGCACTTGGCCAGGGCCACGGCGCCGTCGCGGGAGAGGCGGGGGGAGTGGCAGCCCGACTCGTCGAAGGTGCGCTCGAACTGGGTCCAGGGGGCCTTGCCCACGCGGCCGGGCACGACGTCGGACTGGGGGAGGTCGGCGGTGGCCTGGGGCCAGGGAGCGGCGCGGCGCATGGGGTCGATGTGGAGCGTGTTCTCGCTCAGCCGCAGGGGGATGTCCTCGATCTCCGTCTTCTTGGGCCCCGGGATCCGCTCGGCGAAGGCCGACGTCGGCCACAGCAGCAACAGCAGGAGGAGCACGCGCACACCCTGCAGGGACCGATCGCAGCGCGGGGAGGGGTCGAACATCGGGGGCGAGGGTAGGTCAGCGGCCGGGTCGAGTCGATCCGGGGCGGGCCCCTACTCCCCCACCCGGATCACCTTGACCATGTTCGCCACGCCGCGCAGCTTCGTGAAGCCGGCCACCACCACGGCCTCGTCCCCCGGTTCCAGCAGCCCCTTCTCCAACAGCAGCTGCTCTCCCGCCGCGACCATCGCATCCGAGTTGCCGGGGAAGGGCATCTGCACCGGCGTGATCCCGCGGTACAGCGCCATCTGCCGGCAGGTGGTGTCGTTCGGCGACAGGGCGAAGACCCGCGCCTGGGGGAACTGGCCGGACAGCAGCCGGGCGGTGCGGCCCGACAGCGTGAAGACGATCATCGCCTTGAAGCGCGAGGAGTCGGCGATGCGGGCGGCGGCCTCCACAACGGCCAGCGTGATCTCCGACTCTCCGGCGTAGCTGGGCTCGATGTGCAGGTGGCGCGTGTCCTTCATCCACGGCTCCACCTCGTGGGCGATGAGGTTCATCATCTTGATCGCCTCCACCGGGAAGGCCCCCACCGACGTCTCGCCGCTCAGCATGATCGCGTCGCAGCCGTCCAGGATGGCGTTGGCCACGTCCGAGGCCTCGGCGCGGGTGGGGCGGGGGGAGTTCGTCATCGACTCGAGCATCTGCGTGGCGACGATGTCGAGCGTCCCCCGGGCGTTGCTGCGCTGCAGCAGCTCCTTCTGCAGGATGGGGACGCGGTGGTTGCCGACCTCCACCGCCAGATCGCCGCGCGCCACCATGATCCCGTCCACCTCCGCCAGGATCTCGTCGATGTTCTCCACCGCCTGCGGCTTCTCGATCTTGGCGATGATCGGGCAGCGCCCGCCGTGCTTCTTCATCTCCGCCTTCAGGTCGCGGATGTCCTGCGCCTTCTGCACGAAGCTCAGGGCGACGTAGTCGATGCCCAGGGACAGCCCCACCTCCAGGTCCTTCTTGTCCTTCTCGGTCAGGGCGGGGATGGAGACGGTGTTGTCGGGGAGGTTCATCCCCTTGCGCTCCTTGAGGGTGCCGCCGAACACCACCTCGGTGTGCACCACGCGCTCGCCGTCGACGTCGGTGACCCGCAGCTCCATCAGCCCGTCGTCCAGCAGGATGCGGTCGCCCTTGCGCACGTCGTCGGCCAGCCCCGCGTGGTTGCAGGTGATCCAGTCGTCCCGGCCCGGCGCCGTGCCCGGCACCACCCGCAAGCGGGCGCCGGTGACCAGCTCCATCGTCGTGTTCTCCAGCGTGCCGCTGCGCACCTTCGGCCCGGACAGGTCCAGCAGGATGCCCACGTTGTTGTGGGTCAGCCGCGCCACCCGGTGCACCGTCTCCACCTGGTAGGCCAGGTCCGCGTGCAGCGCGTGCGAACAGTTCAGCCGGGCGATGTCCAGCCCCGCGTTCATCAGCGGCGCCAGGATGTGAGGGGGGGACGAGGCCGGGCCCAGCGTCGCGACGATCTTCGTTTTTCGGCGGTAACTCATAACAGAGTCACGTTAGCCCGAATCGCGCCGGCGCAGCACGTTCACCACACCCCAGCGCGGCTATTTCAGGCAGTCGGGCTGGTCGCGGTAGCGGTTGGTGTAGGGCACGTAGACCATGCAGGAGCCGCGCACCGCGTCCTCCACGCAGATCTCCTCGCAGAGCTGGTACTCGTCCTGGTGGGCGCGCCCGTCCCACTGCCCGGTGCGGGTGCTGACGACGCTGTTGCGGCCGCCCTTGCCCTCCGCGCTGTGCAGGCTGGTGACCAGGAACTCCGGCAGCCCCTTCTCCCACATGCCCCGCCGGTCGATGCGGGCTTGCCGCTGCAGGGCCATCAGCTGCGGATCCGCCTCCGTCTTGAACGCGTAGACGTGGGCCAGGCCCTTGCTCACCAGGTCGATGCCCAGCTCCGGGCAGCTCACCAGCACCCGCTTGTAGTAGTCGCGCTTGCCGTCGGTGGTGCAGTCCCAGGACTGGCGGCGCGCCTGGTACAGCGACTCCTTGGCGACGCCGTACAGCTCCTTCGCCGTCCAGTCCCCCCAGCGGTGGACCGGGCCGTAGCTCTCCAGGGTGTTCCAGCCCTGCAACCGCACGCCGTCGCCGGTGTAGGGGCCGCCCAGGAACTTGAAGGAGTCGCCGTCGTCCCACTCGATGTCCACCACCTTGCCGTTGAGGGTGATGGTGCCCAGGTTCGGGTCGCCCTCGGCGGGCGCAGGGGCGGGCGTCGGCGTGCTGGCGCAGCCGCTCAGGAAGATCAGACACAGCAGGGCGCGAAGCATGGGCCGTGGAGTATGCCGCAGCCGAGCCCGTCGTAGGACGCCAGCAGGCTGCTAGGCTCACCGCGTCATGGCCGACGGTGAACGCAAGGCAGCCCTGGATTTCGCCGCGAAGATCCGCGCCGCGGCTGAACGTCGCTCCGCCGAGCGGGCCAGCGCCGCCTCCCAGGAGCAGGCCCGACGCGCACGCATCGACGCCGCCCTGGACCGCCTCTTCGACGACCTGGAGGCCATGGGGCAGGCCGCCGGCGTGCTGTCGGTGAGCCGCAAGGGCCGCAGCATCGTGCTGGGCCTGGAGGGGGCGCGCATCCGCATCGCCAGCAAGCCGACGGCCGCCGCGCCCGACCACCTGGAGGTGGAGGCGACCGGCGTGGAGCAGGACCTCAGCGGCTACTTCGGCGACGCCCTGGACCGCTGGGCCCTCAACGTCGTCGCCCCCGCGAAGGGCCGGGCCCCCGAGCGCTCGCAGGTCTACGCGCTGCTGGGCGGCGGCATGGCCTGGCTGGTGGAGCACGGGCTGGGCCTCACGTTGGATTGAGCTGCTCGCAGCTCCCCGGCAGCGCCCGGTCGACGCGCATGGCTACTATGCGGTCCATGCGCGCCACCCTGCTCCTGTCTTCACTCCTCCTGCTGGCCGGCTGCGGCGACGCCGCGGTCGAGGCGCCGTCCCCCGTCGCCACGCCCGCGGCGGCCTCCTCCCCCGCGGCCACGCCCCCGCCAGCGGTCGAGCCTGCGTTGCCGACCCCCGCCCCCACCGCCGGCCAGCCCTTCGCCCGGGCCAGCGTGCGCGAGGGCTCGCGGCTGTACGACGGCTTCACCTTCTGGGGATGGTCCGCCGACGGCGCCCGCTACGCCTTCGAGACCCTGGACCCGGGCCCGGGCGCCGTGGAGTGCGAGGGCCGCTACGACCTGTTCGTGGTGGACGCGGCCAGCGATCGCTTCGTGGAGGGCGGGGTGGTGAGCCTCAAATACGACGAGCCGGAGCCCGCCGACGGGATCTGCCTCCCGCGGGATCTGGCCGGGGCCTGGACCGCCCGGCGCGACGCGGCCCTCAAGGCCCACGGCATCGTGGCCGGCGCCCACGTGGAGCCGGCCCCGTACCAGGCCATCGGCGAGGACGGCAGCCTCTGGCAGATCAACGCCCCCGGCTGCGAGCTTCAGGTGCAGTTCACCGTCGACACCCCCGGGCGCGAGGCCGTCATGTCCACGCCCGGCGCCGGCGCCGCCTACACCCTCAAGACCCGCATCGCCGGCGGCCCTTGGACGGTCGTGGAGGCGGGCACCCGCAAGCGCGAGACGGTGCACGACTACTCCGTAGGCGACGCCTCCGCCTTCTTCTCTCCCGACGGGCGGCGCGGCGCGCTCTTCGTGGCCCGGACCCACCTCAGCTACGAAGGCGATCGCGTGACGTTCATGTCCAACGGCATCACGTTGCCGGCCCCCTGAGCCCCTGAGCGCCCTCCCCGACTTCGACAACGCCCGCGTGGAGGGCGGCCGGGGCACGACGCATTACT
>CALCXL010000552.1 GCA_937907595.1 uncultured Pseudomonadota bacterium | reverse complement strand
GGCGGCACGGCGAAGGGGCGGGGACCGGCCGGTCGGAAGGACTGCAGGGGGTGGTAGCCGCCGAAGTGCAGGCCCGGGCGGCGGGGGTCCAGCTCGGAGGACTCGCGGGCGCCCGACAGGTGCAGCAGCACCGCGCCGTCGGCCAGGGGCAGCGCGGCCGCGACGGAGGCGATCGCGTCGTCGTGTACGGCCAGGACGACGACGTCGGCCCTGCGCAGGCGATCGTGGGGGAGGGGCCCGAAGCAGGCGAGGGGGGCCAGATCGTCGGGCAGGGTCCGCCGGCTGCGGGTCCACAGGAGCTCCACCGGCAGGCCCGCGGCCAGGAACTCCGAGGCCAGGGCGCTGCCCGCCCGACCGAGGCCCAGCACGGCGATCCTGCCGGTGGACGCAGACCCCGGGTCGCCGTACAGTTCGCCGCTGATCACCTGTTCAGGCACGAAAGACTCCCGGGGGCACCGTGGACTTCGAGAACCTCCTCTACCAGATCGAGGGCGGTCGAGCCGTCTTGACGATGAACCGGCCCGCGCGCCGCAACGCGCTGTCGCCGGGGCTGATCGACGACCTGCTGGCGGCCCTGCGCGCGGCCGACGCGGACCCCGAGGTGCGCCTGGTGCTGCTGACCGGGGCCGGCGAGAAGGCCTTCTGTGCCGGCGGGGGACCTGGGCGGCGGGATGATGGGGGACGGGGTCCTGGCCAGCCACGACGGCCGCGCGGCCTTCGGCGATCTCTTCCGGGTGCTGCGTCGGCTGGGCAAGCCGGTGGTGGCGAAGGTGCAGGGCGACGCCCTGGGCGGCGGCTTCGGCCTGATGCTGGCGTGCGACCTGGTCGTGGCCTGCGACGAGGCCCGCATGGGCACGCCGGAGATCCGCCTGGGGCTCTTCCCCCACGTGATCATGGCCACGATCTTCCGCAACATCGGCCGCAAGGCGGGGCTGGAGCTGATCCTCACCGGCGACCGCATCCCGGCGGACCGGGCCCTGGAGCTCGGGCTGATCAACCGCTGCGTGCCCCGGGACCAGCTGGACGAGGCCACGGACGCGTTGTGCGCCTCCATCGAGCGGCACAGCCCCGCGATCCTCAAGCTGGGGCGGCAGGCGTTTCACACCATGAGTGAGATGCGCTTCGACGAGTCCCTGGACTTCCTCAACGCGATGCTGACGGTGAACACGCTGGCCGAGGACGCGATGGAGGGCGTCGGCGCCTTCCTGCAGAAGCGTCCTCCCGAGTGGAAGGGCCGGTAATCCCCGGCGGCCCCCAGGAGGTCGACCGCTACCTGACCGGGCGCGCCCGCCAGGAGCTGGCCGAGGCGATCGAGCAGGCCGAAGGGAACGAGGTCTTCTTCCTCGGCCTGGTGGACGAGCACGGCCTGGTGGACGAGGTCACGGTGCACTGCCGGGGCCACAAGTCGGCGGTCCCAGCCCTCAAGCAGGTGGGTCGGCCCGGCGACGTCGTCCTGCACAACCACCCATCGGGCCGATTGATCCCCAGCGAGCCGGACCTGGCCCTGGCGGCGCACTACGGCCAGGAGGGGGTGGGCTTCTTCATCATCGACAACGAGGCGTCGGCCATCTACGTCGTGGTGGAGCCCCTGTCGGACCGGGACAGCGACGTCGACCCCGACGACGTGGTCCGCGCGATGACCGATCCCGACAAGCTGCCCGCCCTGCTGCCCGACTACGAGCCGCGCGAAGGCCAGGTGGCCATGGCGCACCGGGTGGCGACGGCCCAGAACGGCCGGGAGATCACGATCGTGGAGGCGGGGACCGGCACCGGGAAGTCCCTGGCCTACTTGCTGCCGTCGGCCATGCGCGCCATCGGCGGCAACGAGCGGGTGGTGGTGGCCACGCGCACCAAGCACCTGCAGCAGCAGCTGGTGAGCTCGGACGTGCCCGTGGTGCGGCGGCTCTACCCCAACCTGGAGGTGGCGATCCTCAAGGGGCGGGGCAACTACCTGTGCCGCCGCAAGCTGGCCGAGCGCCTGAAGGAGGCGGGGGACGACGCCGACGAGTCGGAGCGGCAGTTCCTGGTCCAGATCCGCGACTGGGCCGCGGCGTCGGCGGCGGGGGACATCGACGACCTGCCCTTCGTGCCCCAGCGGGACCTGTGGGAGCTGGTGCAGAGCAACACCGAGCACACGCTGCGGGTGCGCTGCCCCCACTACGAGGAGTGTTTCTACTACTCGTCGCGGCGCAACGCCTCCAAGGCCAACCTGCTGGTGGTCAACCACCACCTGCTCCTGGCGGACATGGCGCTGCGGCAGGAGGGGCTGACCGGCGGGCTGCTGCCCCGCTACGAGCACGTCATCCTGGACGAGGCCCACCACCTGGAGGACGTGGCCACGGACTTCGCGGGGCGGGACGTCACCACCGTGGGCCTGCTGCGGCACCTGGGGCGGATCCGTCCGACCCGGGGCCGGCGCAAGGGACTGGCGGTGCGGCTGCGGCAGGCGGTGGACGAGGAGGACGTCAGCGATCAGCTGGTGGACCTGCGCCGGGACCTGGACGACCTGCTGGAGCGCACCGAGGACACGCGGACCACCCTGCGTCTGCACTTCGAGGACGTTGGATGGACCCTGTTGGAGGCCCTTGGGCCCGCGGGGGGAGACGAGAATCCCCGCGGCGGTCGGCGGCGCCAGTCGCGCACCTTCCGCCTGGTGGACGGGCTCAAGGACCAGCAGCCCAGCCTGCATCGCCTGCTGACCGAGCGCCTGGACGACGTCGCCCGCGCCGTGACGAAGGTGGCGGCGGCGATCGAGGACGTGAAGGCGCGGCTGGAGGACATGCCCCGGACCTTCCGCAACCGCTTCGTGCAGGTCAACATGGACCTCAGCACGATCCAGCGGCGCCTGGTGGACGCGGCCGGCACCCTGGGCCAGATGCTCACGCCCAACGCCGACGTGGTGCGGTGGATCGACATCCGCTTCTCCGCCGAGGACGTGCCCGAGCCGCGGTTCACCCTGCGGCCCATCGAGGCCCGGGGGGTGGTGCAGGACATCGTGCTGCCGGCGGCCCGCTCGCTGACGTTGACGTCGGCCACGCTGACGGTGGCGGGGGGCTTCGAGCACTTCATGGCGCGCAACGGACTGGACCACCCCGACGTCGCCGACCGCGTGCGCACCGCGGAGATCCCGTCGCCCTTCGACTACAGCACGCAGGTCTACCTGGGCATCCCCCAGGACCTGCCCATGCCCCACGAACGGCAGTACACGGACGCCGTGATCGAGGCGGTGACGGAGGCCGCGCGCATCGCCGAGGGGCGGACCTTCGTGCTCCTGACCTCCTACCAGATGCTCAAC
>CALCXL010000551.1 GCA_937907595.1 uncultured Pseudomonadota bacterium | reverse complement strand
GGTGTGGTCAAAGAGAGCTAGCCCGAACCAGCCGTTCCCCGCCCGCGGGGTTCGACCGCTTGGCACCGTAGACAGGAGCCCGCGATGACCGACAACTTCACTTCGGCCACGTTCGTCAACGCGAACAAGTCCTCTGAGAAGTGGACCGTCCAGTTCAACCCGGAGACCTACTCCCTGAGCAAGGCCTCGGAGTGGCAGGCCAACCAGAAGGACCACGTTCTCGACAGCCCCATCTACAAGTGGAAGGGCGGGGCTGCGATGAAGCTCGAGATGACGCTCTTCTTCGACACGTACGAAGCGGGCGAGGACGTGCGGGACAAGACCCGCCCCATCGAAGAGCTCACGCTGGTCGACTCCGAGGAGCACGAGCCGGTCAAGGTCATCTTCAACTGGGGCGGCGACCTCAAGGTGAAGAAGACGTCGACGGTGAAGTGGGTGATGACCTCCTTCAACACGACGTACAAGCTCTTCAACGAGCAGGGCACCCCCGTCCGGGCGGAGATGAAGGTCTCCCTGACGGAGTGGGCGGACAAGAAGATGCTGGAGGACCGGGCGAAGCTCCAGTCCCCGGATCACGAGAAGGCGTACCGGGTGCAGCCTGGGGACACGCTGCAGTCCATCGCCAACCACCACTACGAGGACCCGACGCTGTGGAGGCCCATCGCGGCCGCCAACAACATCGAGGACCCGCGCGACCTCTCCCCCGGCACCGTTCTTCGCGTGCCACGCATCCGCTGATCGGGGGCGGGCATGGCCGACGACAACAAATACATCGACTGGGCCGTCAAGGTCGACGACGAGGAGTTCAAGAGCTCCACGGGCGCTGAGATCAGCTCGATCCTCATCGACCTCGAAGTCGACAAGCTCGACATGTGCACCATCTCCTTCAACGACACCGCCAACCCGGTGGTCTCGGGCGCCCGCCACAAGATCGGGGACGCCATGCAGGTGGACCTGGGCTACGCGGACTCGGTGAGCACGCTGTTCCTGGGGGAGGCCGTCTCCCTGGAGCCCCGCTGGGCCGAGGGCGCGCCGCCGACGCTGGTGGTCCGGGGCATGGACCGCCTGCACCGCTTCAAGCGGGGCACGCAGATCCGGTTCTGGGAGGACAAGAAGGACAGCGACATCGTCTCGGAGATCGCGGGCGACCTGGGCCTGCAGACCGCCATCGACGCCACGTCCGAGCAGCACAAGTACACGCTGCAGAACAACCTCAGCGACGCCGAGTTCCTGAAGTACCTGGCCCGCCGCAACCACTACGAGCTGTTCGTGCTGGACCAGGAGCTCAACTTCAAGAAGCCGCCCGCGGGGGGCTCCACGGAGGTGGAGATGACCTGCGGCAGCGAGGTCATCGACCTGCGCTTCCGGCTGAACGCCCTGGGCCAGGTGGGCGAGGTCATCGTGCGCGGCTGGGACATCTTCGAGAAGAAGGAGATCGTCGGCAAGGCCGACAAGGGCAAGCTGACCAAGGGCGGCGGCAAGAAGTACGGCATCGAGCTCGCCGAGTCGGCCTTCGGCTCCAGCAAGGCCTACGTCACCAACTACCCCGTGGCCAACCAGACCCAGGCCAACGACCTGGCGGCGGCGCTGCTCGGCGGTCAGGCCAGCCAGTTCCTGCGCGGAACCGGCCGCTGCCGCGGCAACCCGGACCTCAAGCCCGGCGCCACCGTGAACCTCAAGCAGTTCGGGGACTACAGCGGCAAGTACTACGTGGTGGCCACGCGGCACCACATCGGTCCGCAGGGCTACATCACGGACTTCGACTTCTGCTCCAACACGGACGGCGCGGGGGAGTAACCCCCATGCGGCCGCTCCTGGCGCTCCTCCTGCTCGCGGCCTGCTCGCCGTCGGCGCTGGACGAGCCGCCGCCCGACCTGGAAGACCCCACCCCCGGCGTGCCCGAACAGGTGCCCACGGACGTGACGTTCTTCGCCATGGGGGACCCCCAATACGGCGGCGGGGCCGAGGACAAGAACACCTGGCAGGTGGCCGCCCTCAACGCCTTCCCCGGGGCGATCTGGCCCGATGACACCCCCTTCGCGGGCGAGGTCGTGGCCGAGCCCCGCGGGGTGCTCATCGCCGGCGACCTGACGCAGAATGGCCAGGACGGCCGCATCACGCCCCTGGACTCCGACGAGATCGGCGCGTTCGAGCTCGACTACGGCCTGACGGGGGCGGAGTCGACGCTGCGCTGGCCGGTGTACGAGGGCTACGGAAACCACGACTTCGACCCCGACGAGCCCGGCGACTGGAGCCCCTTTCAGTGGCGCTCCCACTACGACGAGAACCCGACGCCGGCGGCCGACCTGGTGGCGGAGCGCAACGTCGACCGCGTCGGCCTCGCCCGCGCCGCGGGGTGGCAGGCCGGGCACTACGCCTGGGACTGGGACTGGCTGCACCTGGTCAACGCGGACCTCTTCCCCGGGGACGAGCCCAGCGACGTGGAGCCCAACTCCCTGGCCCGGGATCCGCGGGACGCCCTGGACTTCCTGGAGCGGGATCTGGCCGAGTCGGTGGGGGACTCGGGGCGGCCGGTGCTGGTGATGGCGCACTACGGCCTGGACGCGTTCGGGCAGGAGCCGCGCTGGTGGACCGACGAGCACAAAGACGCCTTCGCCGGGGTGGTGGGGGAGGTGAACCTGCTGGGCTACGTGCACGGGCACACCCACGCCACCTACGCCTACGAGTGGGAGGGCATCCGCGCCTACAACGTCGGCTCGCCCTACTACACCGAGTACAACGCCGATGGACGCGGCCACTTCACCGTGTTCCGCGTCACCGACGAGGTGATGGTGGTGGCGGACGTCGCCTGGTCTCCGGGCGGGGCGCCGGAGTGGGGAAACTGGCGCGAGGTCGTCGAACTCTGAGGGCTGGGGCGCAACGGCCTGCCCTGAGCGTGCGGGCCCGCTAGCATGCCGCGATGTCCGCGCCTTCCCGGATCCTGCTCGCCGTCTACCCGATCTTCTTCCTGTCGGGGGTCAGCGGCCTGCTCTACCAGGTCGTCTGGGTTCGCTGGTTCGGGCGGATCTTCGGCAACACGCTGTACTCGGCGTCGCTGGTCACCGCGGTCTTCATGGGCGGCCTGGGCCTGGGCGGCTACCTGGGCGGGGTGCTGGTGGACCGGCTGCACGCGCGGCGGGGCCACGCCTTCCCCCTGAAGCTCTACGCGCGGGCGGAGGTGGCGATCGCTGGACTGGGCCTGCTCCTGGCCTTCCTGCTGCCCTCCCTGGAGCCCTTCTCTGCCTCGATCAGCGCCTACGTCACCGACGCCCGGGGCTGGCACCACCTGACCGCC
>CALCXL010000550.1 GCA_937907595.1 uncultured Pseudomonadota bacterium | reverse complement strand
GGGACACAGGGACCTCCAGGGGACGGGGGAATGATATTGATCGGCCTGGGATCCGCCACCCGGGGCCTCAAGGCGTTCGCGCGGCCGCCGATGAAGAGTCCATGGCCACCCGCGAGCTTCGACAGCACCTCCGCATCCAGTCCGAGTCCAAGGCGGTGCTGATCCTGGACGACGGCTCCCGCATCAAGTGCCTGGTGCGCGACGTCTCCCTGGGCGGCGCCTACCTCATGCAGGCCCTGGAGTATGGCGCGGCCATCCCCCTGGACGGCGGCCAGCGCGTGCAGGTCTGGCTCTTCCACCCCGGCCGCGCCCACGAGGGGCCGACGGTCGACGCGGTGATCGTGCGGGCCGAGCCCGGCGGACCCGGCGTGGCGCTGCGCTTCGAGCTCACCGACAACGTCGACGACCTGGTGGAGCACGTCGCCTTCGAGGCCCAGGTCCAGAAGATCCCGCGCACCGCCCTGGGCGTGCCGGTGCTGCAGATGCCCAGGCGCAACCTCTGGAGGCGAGCCCGCGAGCTCGGCGGACCCATCGTGAACCTGGCCATCGTGGCGGCGCTCGTCGGGGCCTTCCACATCGTCAAGGCGTTCCTCAACGCCGTCCTGTGACGGGCCCGTCGACGGAGGACCGCCGCCCTACAGGGGCACCACGCCGCCGTAGCGCACCCCCGTCAGGTAGGCGATGTCGCGCTTCCAGGTGGTGAGGTCCCGCGCCGCGAAGCCGCTGAGGTGGTCGTGTCCGCAGGCGCGAGCCATCACCTGCATCAGCTCCACCGTCGACTCGAACCAGGTCGCCAGCCGCCGCGCCGACAGCGCGATCTCCAGCCGCGCCCGCAGGTGGTCCCGCTGGGTGGCGATGCCCACGGGGCAGTTGTTGGTGTGGCAGGCGCGCATGCCCAGGCAGCCGATCGCCTGCAGCGCCGAGTTGCTCACCGCGATGCCGTCGGCGCCCAGGGCCATCGCCTTGACGAAGTCGGCCTCCGTGCGCAGCCCGCCGGTGACGATGAGGGTGACGTCGCTCGCGTCGTGCTCGTCCAGATACTTGCGGGCCCGGGGCAGCGCCGCGAGGGTGGGTACGGAGATGTGGTCCTTGAAGAGCCGGGGCGCCGCGCCCGTGCCGCCGCCGCGGCCGTCCAGCACCACGTAGTCGGCGCCCGCCGCCAGGGCGAAGGCCAGGTCGTCCTCGATGTGCTGGGCGGACAGCTTGAAGCCGATGGGGATGCCGCCGGAGACCTCCCGCACCTGCTCGGCCACGGCCGCGAAGTCCTCCACCGTGTGGAGGTCCGTGAAGGTGGAGGGGGAGATGGCGGGCTCGCCCTCCTGCAGGCCGCGCACCTCGGCGATGCGGCCGCGCACCTTGTCCCCGGGCAGGTGCCCGCCGGTGCCGGTCTTGGCCCCCTGCCCTCCCTTGAAGTGGAAGGCCTGCACCCGGGCGACCTTGTCCAGGGACCAGCCGAAGCGGCCCGAGGCGAGCTCGTAGACGTACCGCGAGTTGGCCGCCTGCTCCTCGGGGAGCATGCCGCCCTCCCCCGAACAGATGCCGGTGCCGGCGAGCTCGGCGCCCTTCGCCAGGGCGATCTTCGCCTCCTCGGAGAGCGCGCCGTAGCTCATGTCGCTGACGAAGATGGGGATGTCCAGGTGCAGGGGCTTGGCCGCGCGCGGGCCGATGACCAGGCCGGTGCCCACGGGCGCGTCGTCCAGCAGGGGCTGCCGGGCCATCTGGGCGGTGACGATCTGCAGGTCGTCCCAACTGGGGAGCTCCAGGCGGGACACGCCCATGGCGGAGACGGGGCCGTGGTGGCCGACCTTGCTGAGGCCGTCGCGGGCCAGGGCCTGGATGTGCTGGTTGTGGGGCTCGTCG
>CALCXL010000549.1 GCA_937907595.1 uncultured Pseudomonadota bacterium | reverse complement strand
GGGGGGCGGGGCAACCGTGGACTCGCCGTGGTTGCGGTGGTCCACCAGCACCACGCGCCAGCCGGGCAGCGCGTCCAGCAGGCGGCGAGCGAAGCTGCGCCAGTTGCGGCGGGAGCCGAGGATCCCGTGGCAGAGAAAGGCGACGGGGCCGGTGTCGACGTCGCCGAGGACGTCGTGGGCGGGGACGAAGGACACGCGCACTCCAGGGCTTGGCGGGAACGGGCCGCATTGTGTCTCAGGGGCCCGCGACCCGCCGCTCCGGCTCCGCATTCGTGGGGGCGACGTCGCATGGAGCAACGCCTGCACCCCGTGGATCCGTCCGCGTCGCGACCGCGGCAAGCGGCCTCCGCGCTGCTAGCTTCGCCCGATGCCTGCTGCAGCCGCCCGCGCCCTCGCCCGCTCCGCCTTCCTCACCGCCCTCACCGAGGAGGGGCTGGAGCCCGATCTGCGCGCCCAGGCCCTGCACAGCCGGGCCGAGGGGCAGCGTCTGGCCGCCCTGGGAGCGCGCGTCGCGGCGGCCCGGGACGAGCTGTCCCGCCTGCAGGCCCAGCTTGCGGCGACGACGCTGGCGGACGCGGTTCTGGGCGCGCTGGGCCGGGCGGCGCGGACCGGGGACGACGACCTGCCGCCGATCCGGGCCTGCCGGGCGGATCGCCAGCGGCACGCGGAGCTGGCCGACGAGCTCGAGCGGCTGCGGGCAGATCGGAGCCTGGTGGCCCGAGCGCGCACGAAGATTCGACGCCGCCGCCTGCAGGCGGAGCTGGACGCGTCGCAGGCCGGGGAGGCTGCCGCGGACCGCGCGCTGGGGCGGCTGCTGGTGGACGAAGGCTGGCTCGGCGCGCTCCGCTCCCCGGAGGCGAAGGCAGCGCTCGCGCCGGTGCAGTCGGCCCTGCCCCCCGGGGTCGAAGGCATCGGGGCCCTGCGCGCGGAGCTGAAGGTCGAGCTGGGCCTGGCGGAGTGGCCGACGGCCCTGGATCTGCGCCCGCTGCTGTCGCGCACCCGCGCTGAGGAGGGGGCGGCGAGGGAGGCGGCGGACGGCGCCGAGACCGAGGCGATCGAGGCCGTCTTGAGCCGGAGGGACACCCTCTCCCCCGCGCTGCAGCGGGCCGCGGACGCCCTGCTGACCGCCCGCCGCGCCGAGCACGAGGGGCAGCGCCAGGCCCTGGAGGCGCAGCTGATCGCCATCGAGGACGCCGAGCCCGAGTGAGCTGAGCCGAAGTCTTCCGAGGACCCCGCATCGCCCGCGGGATCACCCCCCGTCGGCCCCCGCGCGCGTCGCCCGGAGCGTGATCGCGCCCAGGATCAGCACGGCCAGCAGCAGCACCGCCCACACGATCCGCTGCTCGTTCGCGGCGCCGGTCCGGGCCAGGCGGGGCAGGTGGTCGGGGTTGGCTCGAAGGGGGCCCGGCTCCACCGCGGGGGCGAGGGTGTTCAGGACCACGCGGCGCAGGGCCTCCAATTCGTAGGACGGGCGCTCGGCGGCGGGCTGGCCCTCGAGCACGCGGTAGCGACCGGCCGGCGCCGCGACGAACAGATCCCAGGCGGGCAGCCACGCGCGGGCGCCTTGCAGGGTGAGCGGGGCGTCGTCGCCGTTCTCGACCACCAACTTGAGGGCGTCGGCCCGCAGTCCTCGGAGCTGGAGCAGGACCGGGCGGGGGTCCTGTCGCCGCAGCAGGCGGCCCTCGCCGACGATCCGCGTGGGCTCCTGCAGGGTCTCCAGCCGCCAGGGTCGATCGAAGAAGGGCTCGGCAAGGTCCAACTCCACGGTCTGCATGGCGGCCTCCCCGCCGGGCAGCGTCAAGACCCAGGAGGAGGTCCGCAGCGCGTCGGTGCGGGGCGAGTGCTCCAGGGCGCCGGCCACCGGGTGGGCCAGGGGTTCGCTCAGGTAGGGCCACTGCCGGCCCTCTTCGTCCACCACGCGCAAGTCGCCGCGGTCGGGGTTGAGGCGGCCCAGGTCTGCGGGGCCCAACCGCACCCGGTGGAGGGCTTCGTCGTCGTCGGCGATGAGCAAGCTGCGCTCGTGGCTCCAGGCGCGGGGATCGACCGGGGCGCCGGCCCGGGCCGCGTACAGCAACTTGGGCTCCTGGTCGAAGGCGGGGTTGGGCGAGACCGGACCCAATTCGGCCTTGCCCACCGCGCCCGGCCGGTGGATGCGCTCGGCCCGGCCGGGGCGGTCGAGCAGGTGGGCCAGGTCGTACTCGGGTGCTCGCGCCCGCCCGCCGCCGAAATGCAGGGTGCCGTCGACGTCGCCGCGGTCCCCGAGCTCGAACACCAGGGCGGGCGCGTCCAGGAGCGCGTCGATGCGCAGATCGGCCAAGGGCGGGCTGTCGCCGTCGGTGATCACGATCCGCAGGCTGGTGCCCATGGGCGTCCGGTGCAGGGTCAGGACGGTGTCCTCCACCAGGGGCTCGCCGGGCAGGCGGTGGACGCGGCCGATGCCGACGGGCTGCTCGTTCCGGCCGGGGCCCTCGTCCCAGACCACCACCTCGCGATCGAAGGCGAGCGTGCTGGTGGACAGGCGCAGGGCGTCGGGCACCACGCCGCGGTGTCGCTCGAACACCAGGTTGGTGCCTCCGTCGATGGGGCGGGAGGCCTGGGCCTGCACGGGGATCTCCAGCCGCCGCGAGGGCCCGCCGATGCCGGACTCCAGCACCGGACTCACGTCGAGCCAACCCGCGCCGCCGCCCTCGATGACCACATCCAGCGGCTCTCCGCCCAGGGGAGGGAGGTCGATGTGCAGCGATTCCCGTCCCCCGGCCAGCCGCCACAGGCTCTGGGGCCCGGCCAGCACCCGCCCGCCCTGCCGAACCACCACGGTGCGGACGAACTCCCGCTTGCTGGTGGTCAGCTCGAGCCTCCAGGGGCTGCGCAGGCCGTCGGGCGGGGCCTCCACGCGCAGGCTCTCCGTCCAGCGGCGATCGCCCTGGCGCCAGGCATCGCTGCGCGCGCGGTCCAGCACCCGGGGCTCCACCCGACGGTCCACCCGCCAGCCGCCGCCGTCGACCAGCCAGGCCACCTCGCGCCCCTGGGGATCGTGGATGCGCAGGTCCGACAGGTCGGGCTGGCAGAGCGCGAGCACGTCGGCGTCCAGCTCCAGGCGCAGCAGGGCCTCGCCCTGGGCGTCGATGTCCGCCCGGTGGGAGAAGAGGACGATGTCGCTGTCGGCGGGTTGGCCCAGGGCCGTCGCCGGGAGCAGCAGGAGGATCGCTCCCAGGAGCCGGCGCATCACGATCCCTCCTCGGGGTCGACGTCGACAGGTGGGGGCCGACCCGTTGGCGGAGAGGCGCCCTCGCCCTCGCCCTCGCCCTCGCCCTCGCCCTCGCCCTCCTCCTCGTCCCCCGCCCGGAACACGAACCGCTGGTACAGCAGGGACACGCCGATGAGGGAGAAGGCCAGGCCCACCAGGGAGGCGACCCGGTACAGGTCCTCCAGCTCCCCCAGGTCGTAGAGGAAGACCTTGACCAGGGTGACCATCATCAAGGCCAGGCTGGTCCAGCGCAGGACCTTGCTGCGGCGCACGACGCCGAGCACGAGGAGCGCGAACGCGTAGGCGGCCCAGACGATGGAGAAGGCCAGATCGCGGGCCTGCAGGCGGCTGAAGTCCCAATCCAGGGTGTCGCCGGCGGCGAACCAGTCGAGCACCGCCAGGTTCATCCACGCGAAGACCACGGCCAGGCCCAGCAGGCCGGTCGCCCCGGCGCAGACCGCCCCCCCGCTGGCGTAGGCCGCGGCCTCCCAGGGGCGGGCGCGGACGACCTCCCGCTCGCCCAGGAGCCGTGCGGCGGCGAAGAGCGCGGCGGCGGGCACCAGGTAGGTGTAGGCCAGCCAGTTGAGGATGCGCATGCCGCCGCGGGGGTGGTAGCCGAGCACCTCGGGGTTGAGCAGGAGCCGGACGCTGACCACGCTCAGCAGGGCCAGGGCGAAGTACTTGAGGCCGGGGTGGTCGACGCGTCGCCAGAGGACGAGCACGGCCACCGCCTCCAGGGCCCAGCCGACGGTCACCCACTCGTGGTCCAGCTGCAGGGGCACGGCGACGCTGAGGAAGCCGAAGGCCGCCGTCGCCGTCCAGGCCAGGGCGGAGGTGCGCACGGCGTCGTCCAGCTTCGTCGACCGCAGGGCCGCCAGGGACGCGACCGGCAGGATCGCCAGGCTGACCGGCAGCAGCCCCATCGCCCCATCGCCCCACCGGGACTCCCACAGGGCGTAGAGCGGCGGGAAGAAGGCCCAGGCCGCCGACGCGCTGGCCCGCCAGGCCGATCGGTCGGGGAAGCGGGCGGCGGCGAGGTAGGGCCAGGCCGTGAAGAACGCGGCGCTGGCTGCGATCAGGCCCATGGCGGCGATCGGGGTGGTCTCGACGCCGCCACGCCCCTGCTGCACCAGCCACACGAAGGTCGCGCCGGCCACGCCCCCCAGGGCCGCGGCGAACTCCCAGCCCCGCCCCCGCCGGGTCGCCGCCAGGGCCGCCAGGACGCCGACGAGCAGCAGCCCGCCGAGCAGCTGCAGGGAGTCGAAGGTGTCCAGGGGGCAGAACCAGAGCCCCAGCAGGATCAGCAGCGGGTGGCCGACCGCGGCGACGGAGCTGGGCTTGTGATCGCCCAACAGCGCCAGCCCGTGCAGCGCGGTCGCCGTGCCTGCGGTCAGCGCGAGCCACTGCCAGAAGGGGGGAAAGGCCGCGTGCGCGTGCAGGCCGATCACGGGCAGCAGCTGCACGCCGGCCACCAGGACGGCCGCCAGGGCGGGCAGGGAGGGCACGTCGCCGATGCGGCTCTGGCGCATCAGGAGCGCGGCGGCCACCAGGGTCGCGCTCTCGCCCAGCCAGATCGAGCCCCCGGCCGGCATGGCCCCCAGGCCCAGGGCGACGCCCAACACCGCCATCACCGCCGCCACCGGCGCCCCCGCCGCCGTGCCGCCCCGCTTCGCCGCCAGCTCGGCCAGCGCGTGGTGCACGCCGGCGATGCCCAGCAGGATCACCGCCGACTGGGCCTGCGCGGAGGGGTCGGCGCCCACGTGCAGCAGCCACGCCGCCACCGGGGGCAGCGACGCCGCCGAGATCCCCACCGCCAGCATGGGCTGGTCCTGCTCGCGGGCCAGCCAGGCGCCGGCGCCGTTGAGCAGCAACAGGAGCATGCCGTGGGCCCAGAGGTCGCCGTCGGCGGGGGACTGCAGGGAGAACCACAGGGAGAAGCCCGTCGGCACCAGCAGCGCCGCCGCCTGGGTCATCCGCATGCCGCCCTGCGCGCCGCGTCCGCCCAGCGCGAAGACCGCCGCGAAGGCGCCCAGGATGAGCACGCCGATGCCCAGATCCCCAGGCCCCATGTCCGCCGCCACCCACAGCGCCTGGTAGCCGACCGTCGCCACCAGGCTGAGCACCGCCAGGATCGTCCAGCCACGCTTGCGGGCCAGGACCAGGAGGCCGACGTCCAGCAGCAGGATGTACGCGAAGCGGCCCAGGGGGTGCTCCACCTCCGCGGAGACCAGCAGGGGCGTGAGGAAGCCGCCGACCAGCCCCAGCAGGGCGATCACCAGGGAGCTGTGCCGCAAGGCCAGGGCGCAGCAGGCGACGGTCACCGCGGCCATGAGCACGAAGGCGACGGGGCCGGGCACCAGGTCGTAGAGCGAGCCCGAGGCCCAGAACGCCGCGTAGAGCCCCGCGCAGCCCGCTCCGACGATGGCGTTGGCGGTGATGGCGTAGGGGCGCAGCCAGCGGGTCTGGGCCGCGACGATGCAGCCCAGGCTGGCCAGCGTGCCGCCGACCACGCGCATGGCGGGGGAGATGAAGCCGGCCTCGATGGAGTACTTGAAGAGCAGCAGGCCGGCCAGGGCCAGGACCATGCCGCCCAGGACCGCGGCGCCCCGCACGCCGATCCAGCGCTCCAGGTTGAAGGCGGGGGCGGCCTTGGGCGGAGGCGGTGTCGCTCGAGGGGGCGCCGAAGCGGCGGCTCCGGGCCGAGCGGAGAGGGGGGTCCAGCCCTCGGGCTGATCGGCGCGGTCGGCGGGGCCCGATTCGGCGGCGGGCTGGTCGGGGTCGGTGCCCGGGGCCGTCGTCAGCGGGCTCGGTGGGGTCGTCGCGGGCGGGACCGGGGCCTCGGCAGGAGCGGGGGAGACCGCGTCGACGGGGCCCGATTCCGGGGTCGCTGGGCGCGCTGGGGCGGGGGACGTCGCAGCCCCCTCTGCGCTCGCCGGTGCAGCCGAGGGGATCGGAGCGGTCGCCCCCTCGCCAGCCCGGACTCCCTGCTGCAGCCGCGCCTCGGCCGCCTTCAGCCGGGCCTCCACATCGGCCAACCGCAAGGCCAGGGCCGCGGCCTCCCTCTTGGCGTCGCCGGCGCGCGCCAGGGCGAGGATCGGAAGCCCCAACATCGCCAGCGGACACAAGATGGCCAGGAACACCCCGAGTACTTCCATGGCCCCTCCTCCGGTCGGTCCGGCGATCCCTGCCCCCTCGAACCGCTCAGCCGCGCCCAGGATTCCCCCGGGGCCGCTTCATCGCCCTTTGCAGGGGGGGCTGCATCTGCCAAAAGAGGACGCCATGAACGTCCGCCTCTTCGCCTTGACCTTGTTGCTGCCCGCATTGTTCCTCAGCGCGTGCGAGCAGTCCCTTCCCGACGACGATGAGGGCACCGACCCCTGGGAGGGGGATGGGGCGACGGAGTGCAGCGACGAGGTCGACAACGACGCCGACGGCCTGACCGACTGCGACGACGAAGGCTGCGACAACGCCGCGGGCTGCCTGGGGCAGAACGACGACGACAGCGGCGACGACGACGACGACGCGGTGGA
>CALCXL010000548.1 GCA_937907595.1 uncultured Pseudomonadota bacterium | reverse complement strand
CACATCCGTCGCCGGCGACCTCGTTGCCGTCGTCGCACTCGTCGTCGCCGTTGACGATCGTGTCGCCGCACTCGGGCTCGGCCGGCGCGGTGCCGGTGCTCAGGGTCAGCTCGAAGGCGCCCTCCTCAGCGTCGTAGCCGTCGACCACGATGTAGTAGGTCGTGCCCGCGGTGGCGGCGAAGGCCAGCGCCGCGTTGTAGTTGCCCGCCGCGAAGTCGACGTCGTCGTTGCAGGCAATCTCCGCGGACTGCAGCAGGCAGTCGCTGCGCACCGACAGCACGGTGTCGAACGCGGTGGCCGCGCTGTCCGTGGAGACCTCCACGAAGGCGTCGGCGGTGGCCACGAACTCGTAGACCGCGTCGGCGGAGCTGCTGAGGGTGCACGACGGGGTGTGATCGTCGGTGCCGCCGGCGGTGTCGCCCGCGACGGGGGCGCCGTCCAGGCTCGGGGCCAGGTCGGCCACCGTGGTGCAGTCCGCGTCCGCCTCCTCGATGCACAGGGCCGAGCAGCCGTCGTCGGGGTCCGTGTTGCCGTCGTCGCAGGTCTCGTCGGGGTCCACGACGCCGTTGCCGCACTCCTCCACTGCGCAGTCGGCCGAGCAGCCGTCAGCGGGGTCGTTGTTGCCGTCGTCGCAGCCCTCGCCCACCTCGACCTCGGAGTTGCCGCAGTCGGGCACGCTCAGGGAGACCTCCAGAGCGTAGTCCTGGGGCGGGTTGGTCAGGGAGTCGCTGGTGACGATCAGGAAGTACACGCCGGGCTGGACCAGGGCGTCCAGGGTGGTGCAGACGTCGGTGCCCGGCTCCGCGTTGGCGAAGCCGTTGAGGCGGTCGTCCACCAGGTAGAGGTCCAGGGACAGGTCCGCGCAGTCGGAGATGAGGCTGCCGCCCACGTCCAGGGTGGCGGACAGGCCCGCGTCCTCGGCGAGCACGTCCACGCGCCACATGTCCACGAAGAGGCCGTCCAGGTCGCCGACGTCGCCGGGGCAGATGATGCCGCCCTCGGCCACCGGGCCCGCCGAGACGTCGAGCAGGGTGGCGTCCAGCACGCCGTCGTCGTCCTCGTTGCCGTCGTCGGTGCACTCCCACTGGCAGGTCTCGTCGCAGCCGTCGCCCGCCAGCTCGTTGCCGTCATCGCAGCCCTCGCCGCCGACCACCACGCCGTCACCGCAGTCCTCGAACTCGATGGTCAGCTCGAAGGAGCCGACGGCGGCGGCGTCGTATCCGTCCACCGCCACGTAGACCAGGTCGCCCTCGGTGATCTGCACCGTCAGGGCGGACGTGAAGATCTGCGCCGCCTCGTCGATGTCCTCGTTGCAGGCGATCTCGCTGCCCTCGGGGTTCTCGCAGTCGGTGAAGACCACCAGCTTGGTGTCGAAGTCGGTGCCGGCGTTGTCCGTGCTCATCAGGTACTCGCCGGTGGCCGGCGCAACGAACTCGAACACCACGTCCAGCCCGCCCGGCTCCAGGGCGCAGGAGCCCGCGACCGCGTCGTCCGCGCCGACGTTGCTGCCGGTGATCCCGCCGGCGTTGATGTCCGCGCTCACGTCGCTGGTGTCGCAGGCGTCGCCGTCGGGCCCGGTGGGGGTCGAGTCGTCGTCGTCGTCGTCGTCGTCGTCCCCCGGGGGGGTGTCGTCGTCGTCGTCGTCGTCCCCCGAGCCGCTGTCGTCGTCGTCCCCACCGCCGCTGGTGGGGGTGCAGGCCGCGGCCGGCAGGAGGAGCAGCAAGGCGAAGAGCAGGCGCAACAACGAGGTCGTCATGGAGTCTCCAGGGGATCCGCCGAGCGGAGCGAGCCGCCGGTTCGGCGCGGGCTAACTACAACGGGGAGCAGGCGCGGGCAAGGGCTTCGAAGGGTCGATCCGGGGGTGCCCACCGAGGGGCATCGCGGTCGCGTCCCCCCGCGAAGATCCGGCTGTCCTTCTGCTCCCCGGACCTCCTCATTCGAAGGGCCAGAGCGTCGCCCAGAACCAGAAGCGGTCCAGCCACACGTACTTCAACCCGTGGAAGTACAGCCCCACCTGACTGAACAGCAGCAGCGCCGCCAGCGCCCCCGCCGGGGCACGTCGCCCCGATCGCCAGACCAGGGCCAGGGCCCAGACCGCCCCCAGGATCGTGGCCGTGTCCACCAGCTCGTAGTAGTGCAGGGAGAAGGGGTAGGGCTGGCCGTCGGCCGCCTGGCCCTGCTGCAGGAACGTCGTCACCACCGTGAACAGCGCCGTGCCCACCGCCAGGGAGGCCGCCGGCACCGACTTGCGGAACAGCGCCGGCACCGCCCAGAGCAGCAGCGTCGCCATCAGCAGGGGGTTGGCCCACTCCAGGGTCGCCGCGCCCTCGGCCATGTCCCCGATGTCGTCGCGGCCGGTGCCGATCTCCAGCACCCGGTACAGCCCCGGGAAGGTGGTGAGCATGAAAGCGCCGATCATCGTCACCGACGCCACGAAGGCCGCCCGACGACGATCCGCCATGGCGAAGAAGATCGTCGCCATCATCCCGCCCACCAGGAACCAGGTGGAGAGGTGCAGCTCCACCGCGATGAAGACGGTGCCCACGGCCATCGCCACCGACCGGCGATCGCCCCGCCGCCCCAACTCCACGATGGCGATCAGCGCGAAGGTGCCCAGCAGGGACGCCAGGGGGTAGTGCTCGAAGGGGCGCACGCCCTGGGCGGAGAAGGCCGTCAACGCCGCCGCCAGCAGGGCCCAGCGCGATCCCAGCCAGTGCTGCGCCGCGGCGGCGACCACCACCACCATGCCCGCGCGGCAAGCCCAGCCGATCCACAGCGTGAAGATCGCCTCGTCCCAGCCCCAGAACTGGTTGTAGGTGTCCAGCATGTTCATGAAGAGCGAGTAGCCGGGGGGGTGGATGTAGGGCACCCAGGCCAGGTCCGGCTGCGCGCCGTGCACCCAGTACTCCACCACCCCGCGGTGGATGAGCTTCGCCTCCAGCCCCTGGGCCTGCACGGCGCCCATCCACAGCACGAACGGCACCAGCAACCCCAACGTCAGGGGCCATGGGCTGCTCGTTGCTCGACGGAGGAGGCGGCGGAGCCGGTGGATCACCGGTGCAGGCTACATCGCCCGCCGGCGGTCCCGCTCACCGGGCAGGTTGCCGGGCACCGCGCCGCTCATCACCGGGGACGCCTTGCGGCCCACGCGGGCCACGTACTCGGCGAAGGCGGGCATGGCCCGGGCCAGCGCCTTCCAGCGACCCTGCCGCCGGTAGCCGGACATCGCCTTCATGAAGGCCTGGGGGCGCAGGTAGAAGAGCAGGTTGGCCCGCCAGACGTACTCGCTGAGCTCCCGGGAGCTCATGTGCTCCAGCTTGAGGATCGTCTCCCCGCTGTCCTGGCTGTAGGTGGCCAGGTCGTAGGAGAGGATGAGGTCCTGCTCCTTGCTGCTCTGGTAGAGCGGCGAGCCGGGGTAAGGCGTGGCGATGAAGAAGCGGGCGAAGTGGGGGTCCAGGCCGCGGGCCAGGTCGATGGTGTCCTGCAGGTCCCGCTTGGTCTCCCAGGGGTAGCCCATGATGAAGTTGCACCAGACCGCCAGGCCGGCCTCCCGGGCGCGGCGCACGCTGACGTAGGCCTGCTCGACGGTGATCGCCTTCTTGAGCAGGTCGAAGTTCTTCTGGTTGCCGCCGTCGATGCCGAAGACCACGGACTCGCAGCCCGCCGCCTTCATCTTCTTGAGGAGCTCGCTGTCCACCAGATCCACGCGGGTCTGGCACTCCCACTCGATGCGCAGGTCCCGGCGGATCAGCAGGTCGCAGAAGTCGTGGGCCCACTGCTTGTTGATCGTGAAGACGTCGTCGTTGAAGTAGAGCTTCTTCTTCCCGTAGCGGCCGAAGAGCTCAGTCACCTCCTCCAGGACGTTCTCCGGGGTGCGGAAGCGGACCTTGCGGTGGTCGGCCGACGCGCCGCAGAAGGTGCACTTGAAGGGGCAGCCGCGCTTCCCGACCACCTCGTACAGGGTGTAGCCCTCCATGTGCCGCTGGTTGCGCACGGGGAAGGGCAGGCGGTCCAGGTGCTGGGTGTACTCCCGGCCCTTCGTGCGCACGACCTGGCCGTCGGTGCCGCGGTAGGCGATGCCGGCGACGTCGTCCAGGCTGCCGCTGCCGCCCCAGACGTCCAGGAGCTCCAGGATCGCGTCCTCCCCTTCGCCGACGATCGCCACGTCGATGGCCGGGTCCGACAGCGTCCACTCGGGCTCGTAGATGGCGTGAGCGCCGCCGGCGACGACGGGGATGGAGGGGTCGATGTCCTTGACGGCCTGGGCGACCTTCCAGGCGTTCGGCATGAGGATGGAGGTGGCGGTGAGGCCGAAGACGTCGGGCTTGCTCTTGCGCACGCGGGCGGCGATGTCCTCCACCGACGCGCCGTCGATCCAGGCGTCCAGGATCTCCGCCTGGTGCCCCTGGGCCTCCAGCATGGCGGCCACGTACTCCAGGCCGATGGGCTCGGCGAGGGAGCCCCCCTTGTTGCGGGTGGCGGGCGGGGGCTGCACCAGGAGGACTCGGGCCATCGGGGAGCACCTTAGCCGCGGAATCCGGGGGTGGCCGACCGACGATCGCGGCGGGTCGATCGGGCGGCGGGCGATCTTTGATCCGGGGGGCGCGTGGGGGCCGCGATCGGGCCGTGATCGGCGCTCCTGGCCAGCCCCGGCGCGATCTCCCACGCGGACCGCGATCCCGGAGACGCTCCGATCCCGCAAGCAATCCGGATTGCAATCCGGATTGCACTTCCCCGGCCGACAGAGCGGCGTTATAACTAGCTCATCGCGCACGACGCGATCTCCGGAGGAACAGTTGTCCAACCACCTTGAAGTTGCCGATGGCCAGCGCAAGCGGTCTGTTCTGGAGGATCACCTCGACGTCGTCGGGGTGCTTCACGACAAGGAAGTCGCCGAGATGCTCGGCATGACCGCCGGGGGCGTTCGCGCCTACCGTCAGCGGCACAACATCGCCGCCGGCTGGCGCGCGGACGGCAAGGTGCCCAGCGCCAAACCCCGTCGGCGCTCCACCAGCCGCCCCCGCAGCGCCAAGGCCGCGCCGGTTCGCCCGCCGCGGCGGGTGGTCACGCCGCCCCAGCCCCCCGCGCTCGGCCGCGGTCGACGCCGCCCCGGCCGCAAGACGCAGGGGCCGGTGCGCATCGCCTTCACCGTCCAGGCCCGCACCCAGCGGGGCATGATGACGGCGGTGGCCATGGCGACGTCCCCCAGCGAGGCCGCGGCCCTGGTGCTCAAGCACTTCCAGGCCAGCGACCCGCGGGCCACGGTCGTCGACGTCACGCGGCTGGCGACAGTCCTGTAGCCGCGGGGAGCGGCGCTCCCCGGATCACTCCAGGGAGAAGTCCACCGCCCCCGAGTACCAGAAGGTGAGCCCGGCGCTGCTGTTGGTGAAGCGGTGCCCGGGGTCGCCGTCGAAGGCGACGATCGAGCCTTGCGGGGTCTCGCTGCCGATCTGTCGGATGCCCGTGCCCGGGATCTCCTTCCAGATCCCGATGCGGCCCCCGC
>CALCXL010000547.1 GCA_937907595.1 uncultured Pseudomonadota bacterium | reverse complement strand
GGGCGGCTGCTGGTCGCTCAAGCGCTGCTCGACGCGCGACGCCGGGACGAGGCGGCGGCCCTGGTGCCCCGCTCCTTCGCCCGGTCCCCCCGGGCGACAGGTCAGGCGGGCCGGGTGCTGCTGCGCTGCGGTGCCTTCGACGAGGGCGAAGCGGTGCTCGGCGAGGCGGCGGAGCGGGGGGACGGCGACGCGGCGCAGTGGCGGGCGGAGGTCCGGCTCTGGCGGGGGGATCTGGGCGGCGCTGAGCGATGGGCGGAGCAGTTGCCCGACTCCGCAGCGCGGCTCCGGATCCTGAGCGTGATCGCAGGACAGCGCGGACACGGGGCCTCCGCGGGGTTGGACGAAGCGGCCCGGGGAGGCGACCCGGAGGCGCGGCGGTGGCAGGCGGAGATCGCGCTGCGGGCGGGCCGACCGGCCGATGCGGAGGCCCTGCTGGCCGAGGCCTGGGCCCAGCGCTTTGACTTCACGACCCAGCTCCTGCTGGTGGGCATCGCGGCGGCGGCGCCGGGACGCTGGGAGCGTCTGGTCACGGCGCACCCCATGCCCTTCGACGGGTTCCTGGACGAGGTGGCGCCCGGGCTGCCGGGCGGCGCGGCGCTGGAGCGCACGGACGGACGGGCGGTGCTGGCCTGGGTGCTGGACTTGCTGGACCCCCTCGGGGCGAACCGGAGCGAGCTGCCCACGTTGGCGGAGTCGGGCGACCTGCGGCTGCTCACCGTGCCGCCGACGTCGCGAAGCGTGGCCGCCGGCGCCCTCGACCGGCTGGCCGACGGCGGGCCGGAGGCGGCCCTGGGGGCGCTGGCGCGGGCTCAGGCCCGGCATCCGCGGTCGCCGCACCCCTGGACCTACCGGGGAGAGCTCCTGCTGTGGATGGGGCGCACCGACGAAGCCGCGCAGGCGCTGCGCGGCGCGCAGGAGCGAGCGCGCTGCCGTTGGGGCTGGGTGGGGCTGTCGGCGGCGGCCGGCTTGCGGGGATTCGACCGGAGCGCGGAGCGGGCTGCGCTTTGGTCCCTGCGGGACTTCGGCGCCCTCGCGGGATCGACGCTCGGCGGCTACCGCGGCGAGCGACTGGTCGCCCAGGGACGCTCCGGGGAGGCCCGGCGGGAGCTGCAGGCGGCGGTGGACGCGCGGCCGGCCCGGATCGGGGCCTGGCTGGCCCTGGCGCAGCTTGAGGCGGGGGGGGAGGCCCTCAGGCAGTTGGAGGCGCGGGCCCCCGCCCTGATGTTCGAGGCCCGGGTGCGCGCGGGGGATCCCGCCAGGGAAGCGGTGCTGCGGGCGGCCCGCGATCTCCTGGCCGGGAACCGGGCGTCGCGCATGCTCACGATCGCCCGGGGCCCCGACGGGCTGCGCGTGCTGCCTCCCCCGGCGCCGTGGCAGCGGCTGGCCGCGCAGCTGCGGCGTTGGCTGGCGCGTCGGTAGCAGCGACCCGGGAGTCGTCGGTTGGCGTGCGATCACCCCCGGGTTCGCACGAGCTCACCCCCCGGTGGCGGCCCCCGCGATCCACCGCTGCAGGGCAGCCTCGGTGCCTCCCTCCAGGGCCGCTTCGAGTGCCTCTGCCAGGGCCTCGGCCGCGCGTTCGATGTCGGCGAAGGGACGATCGCTGCGCTCGTAGGTGAGGGTCAGGGCTCCGCAGCGAAACCGCCCGCGCGCATCGGGCGGGCCGACGCGGAACGCGAGGGGGCCCGACGGGTCCTCGATCACCAGGCGAACCGCAGCGCCCATGGGGGCCAGGGAGCGCAGGGCGAAGCCGGCGGATTCGAGCGACGAGCTCAGCCCAGGTGGGATCGACAGCACGGGGGCCGAGCCGCGCCGCGGTCCGGGCCCTTGAGACGGGTCCGCCGTCGGAGGGGGGGGCGACGGATCCCCGCCGATCCGACGGGGAGCGGAGGGCCGGGGGGCGGGTCGCGCGCCGAAGTGTCGCGCCAGGGCGTCGAGGGCCGCCCGGAGGGAGAGGTCGCCGGGGAGGACCAGCTCGTCGGGGGCGGGATCGCCGGAGTGCGCGCGCAGGCCCTGGGCCCGCAGGAGGGTGGCGAGGGGTTCCGGAGCGACCGCGGCGGGGGCTCGATGCCAGGGCGCCCGGGCCCCACTCCAGTCGAACCAGCGCGGAGCAGGCCCCCCCAGGGCGCCGAGATCGGCCACCGCCCCGTCGCCACGGAGCAGCTGTGCGGCCCCGAGCCCCACGCCCAGTCCGTCGCAACCCTGGGCCGCCTCGAGCAGCTCGGCGTGCCCTCCCCCGCGGAGGTCGGCGCTGCGCACGTCGGTGTAGCGATAGACGTCGCCGCGCCAGACCCCGTCGAACACCAACGTGGCGGCCTCACCGAACCACAAGCAGGGCTGCTGGAGATCCGCCCAGACCCGATCCGCGGCGGCGGCGCTGAGAACCCGGAGGGCGGCCAGCACCGCCCGCCCAAGACGCACGCTGGAGGCGCAGTCCAGACGGCAGGGGTGGTGGCTCAGCAGCGGCAGGCCGGGACCGATGCGATTGCAGTGCGGATCCAGCGGTCCTGTGGTGCGGTTGAGGGGCACGACGTGGCCCAGGTCGCCCCGGGGGTTCCACCGGGGGTCGGCCACCGAGTCCAGGTAGGCCTGCACGCAGCAGGGGGGGTAGCCCAGCAGGGCGCCGATCTCGCGGCTGGCGTCGAGCCGCTCGTCCAACGGGGCCTCACCGGCCTCCAGCAGGTCGCAGTCCAGGCCTCGGTGGACGTCGGCGGGATCGGGGCCGGCGACGATCGTGGTGAAGGACCGCCCAGCGGCCTCGTCGTCCGCGCCCCCCCATCCGTAGCGTCGGTCGTCCCGCCAGGTCGCCGCCAGCCCGCGCTCGCGGAGTCCAGCTGCGCGCTCCTCCCGCTGGGCCCAGGGCACGCGCTCGATCTTGACGATGCGCTTGTGCCCTCCCTCCAGCAGCGCAAGCTCGGGGTGGAACCCGGCCGCCAGGGCCGCGGTCACGGGATCGGGAGCGGACATGCCGCCGACGGTAGCAGCGCCCCGACAGCCCCCGCCGGCCGACCGCGGATCGCTGGCCTACACTCCCGCCGTGCCCCTCGCTCCCCCCGCTTGCTGCGCCGCGCCCCGCCCCCCCGGCGTCGACCCCGTCTTCGCCGCCGTGCGGAGCGCAGGCGACGGGCCCTTCCTCCCCCCCGCGACGTTCGTCGGCGCCCAGCCGCCCTGCCGCTGGGACTGCGCCGAAGGGGCGGCGACCGGCCCCGTCGACGCCTGGCTGCTCTACGCCGAGGAGGGCGCGTGGGCCCTCTTCGAGCGGATCGGCGACGAGGTCGCGGTCGTCCTGGAGGAAGGCCCCCGCTGGCCACGGGGCGGCCTCGCCCGCGGGGACCGCCCCCACCTCGACGGGCGGCTGCTGCGCCGCGGGGATCGCCCGCCCCTGGACCTGAGCGACCGCTCGCTGCGGCCCCTGCTGCTGGGCCCTGCAGGCCAGGGTCGCCCCGCCCCCGCGCCCTCCGTGCTGGCCGTGGACGTGCGCCGCAGCCGCAGCGACTTCACGGAGAACACCGCCCTGCGCTTCGCGGTGGGCGACCTGCGCCGACTGGGCGTCCCGGCGCGCTTGAGGCTGGTCGAGACTGGTCTTATGGAAGGCCAGATCGACCCGGAGGAGGTCGCAGAGGGGCTCGACGCCGACGTGATCCTCCTGGAGGGCGAGGGGCTCCCGGGTCTGGCCGCGGCCCTCGCTCGCCGGGGCAAGCGCTGCATCTGCCTCACCACACCCGACCGGGCGCCGACCGCCGAAGGCTTCGAAGCGGTGCTGCCCTCCTGGCAGCGCAGCGCGGTGCTCGACCACCTCCTGGGGCAGCCTCGGGCCTCCGGGGGGCTGCCGGTGGTGGACCCGGGAGGGCGCGGTGGCGCGGCGGGGCAAGCCTTCGCGGTCCCCGCGCTGCACTGGCCGGCCACGTCCTTCGAAGACGGCGACGGGACGCTGCATCCCTATCCCCGGCTGGCCCTGGTGGCCAACACCGGCTGCCCCTGGGATGCGCCGGCCGCCCACAACCCCGCCTTCGCAGGCGCCGATCTCGTCCCGGGGCAGCGCGCCCGAGGCTGCACCTTCTGCGCGCAGGGCGGCGACTACGGCAGCCTGGATCTGCCGGACTACCCGGGCTGGCTGGCCCAGCAGATCCGCTGGGCGCGGGCCCGGTCCCCGCAGAGCCAGCTGGTGCTGGGGGACGAGGCCGGCGCCGACGTCGCAGCTGCGGTGCTCCAGCGCTTCGCCGACGGGGAGCTGCAGGGGCTGGATCTGCTGGTCAAGGGGCGCGTCGAGCGCCTCGCGCGGTCCCTGGGTCGGCTCGAGGCCGGAGTGGCCCAGGCCGATCGCACCGGCGCGCGGCTGGTGCTCTACCTGGTGGGGCTGGAGAACCTCTCGGACGCCGAGCTGCTCCGCTTCAACAAGGGGGTGACGGGCGCGCAGATCGAGGCCGTGGTCGGCGCCCTGGACGCCCTGGAGGAGCGGGCGCCCCGCAGCTTCGGCTTTCGGGCCACGGCCACCCACGGGTTCCTGCTGTTCACCCCCTGGACCACCTTGGAGGACCTGCGCCTCAACGCCGCCGCCGCCGCCCGCCTGGACCTGGCGGCCCTGGTGCCGAAGTCCGCCGTCAGCCGCCTGCGCCTCTTCCCCTGGCAGCCGCTGGCGTCCCTGGCCGAGCGCGACGGACTGCGCCTGGCGACCTGGCCCGAGGGCTCCCTGCGGCGGCACATGGGCTACAAGTCGGGGGAGCTCGCCTGGCGCTTCGCTGACGCCCGGGCCGCGACCGCCTACGCCGCGGTCTCCCGGGCGTGGGACGCCGGCGCCACCGGGGCCAGGGCCTGGCGCGCGCTCGCGGCGATCCTGGAGGTGCTGGTGGAGGACCCGAACGCGAGCGACGCCTCCCTGGACGCGGCCGCCCAGGCCGCTTCGGGTCGGTCGCGCGGCTCGGGAGGCCCCCCGCAAGGCAGGGACGAGCCGACGCCGCCGCAGGACGCGCTGAGCCCCTTCGTGGGCGACCTGCGCGCGCGGGTGGAGGAGGCGGTCCGGGCGCTGCTGGGCGCCCCCGACTCCGTTCGCGTCGACCTGCAGCGCATCCGCCCCCCCGGATCGACGGATGGAGCCGCGACGCCCGCGGGCCCCGCCTCCACGATCGGGCTCCTCGCCTCCACCGACCAGGAGCCTCCGCCCTCCCTGGGCCGCCTCAGCCTGCGCCTCTCCCCGCCGGGCCTGCCCCCCTTCCAGCTCCGCCTGAGCGATCCCCGCGCCGGCTCCGGCTGGGTGAGCGGGCGACGCTTTCGGGCCGAGGTCTCGCGCCAGGGCGGCCGCCCCCAGGACCACCCCGGGCTCGGCCCCCTGCTCGGGCCCTTGCAGCGGCGGCTGGCCGGGCACGCGGAGCACGGCAGCGCGGCCTGGCAGGAGCTGGAGGCGTCGTGGCGGGCGCTGCTGCCCTTCGCCGAGGTCGAGGACACGCACTTCCGCTGGGTGGGGCCGTCGGGTCGGGGACGGCGGGGCATGTTGCGGCTGGGCTT
>CALCXL010000546.1 GCA_937907595.1 uncultured Pseudomonadota bacterium | reverse complement strand
CCATCGGCCGCACCGCCCTGCGGCAGGGTCAACTGCTGGACGCGGCCACCGCCCAGTGCCAGGAGCGCGAGGCCGCCGCGCGCGCCTGGATCGCCCGCAACCCCCAGCGCTCCGAGGCCCTCGCCCAGGCGCGAGGCCGCATGGAGGCCCAGGCGCCGCGGCTCCTCTCGCCCGAACGGGGGCGCGAGGCCACCGACGCCCTGCGCGACCTCGCCCTGGCCCGGGGCTTCGCGGTGGAGGAAGCCACGCTGGGCACCGCCCGCGCCGGGGAGGCCCTCGACATCGTCGCCGCGCACCTGGTGGTGGAGGGCGACCGCGTGGAGCTCCCGCCGCTGCTGTCGGCGCTCTACGACCAGCCGGAGCTCGTGCGCCTGGTCAGCCTGGACGTCGAAGTGCAGCGCTTCGGCGCCCAGCCCGTGCGGGCCGAGCTGCGATGGGAGTACCCCGCGCCCCCCCGCCAGCGCCCCTCCCCCGGCGCCCTCCCCGAGCGCTGGTCCCCGCCCGCAGCCGCCGCCCCGGCGCTGGAGGGCTCCGTTGCCAACACCAACCGCGGCCGCTGGCACGCCCTGCAGGACGCCGCCGCGGAGCTTCGGTCCCTCGCCGGACCCTTGAGGGAAGCGGCCCGGGTGGAGGCGGTGCTGGAGGGCCTGGCGGAGCAGGAGCGCAGCGTGCAGCGCTGGAGTGAAGCCGGGGACGCGGAGCAGCGCGCGGTCCTGCGCAAGCTCCCCGCCCTGCTGCAGGCCCTGGACGCCAGCGCGATGGGCAAGGCTCACTTGCGCCCCGGACCGGGGGGAGGCCTGCGGGTCGACGCCCAGTAGGGCGGCCGCCTACTTCAGCAGCGTGCGGAGCCCGTCGAGGACCGGCGGGAGCGTCGCCGCGCGCACCGGGCCTGCCTCCGCCGCGCGGGCCAGGGACAGGCCGCTCAGGTCGCGCTCCAGGCCCCCGTCGGCGCCCACCGTGGCCTTGCCCTGCGCGAGCCCCACCACCCGGGGCCCGAAGTCGGTGAAGTCCAGGAACAGCACGGCCTCCTCCCCCAGGGCGAAGTCGGGCATGCCGAAGACCTTCGTGCCGTAGCCGCCGGCGATCCCGCCGGGCTGGGTGATCAGGAGCTCGGCGGGGGAGTCGCCCTGCAGGACCTCGTCGACGCGCAGGGTCACGTCGGTCCAGACCACCCGGTCCATGCGGCTGGAGCTGCCGGTGACCGTGCCGCGCACCACGGCGTCGGATCGATCGGCCAGATCGAGGGCGGTCAACTCGACGACGACGCTGGTGTCGGCCACCGAGGGCAGCAGCAGCAACGCCAGGAGCGGCAGGGCTGCCGCACGTCGTCCCCGCAGCAGGCCCGCCAGCAGGAGCAGGCCGGCGAGGGCGGCCAGGGATCCGGCGCCCCCCGCCATGGAGCAGGAGGCCTCCTCGAAGCCCACCCTGCTCGAGCAGTCGCCGCCCGAGCAGGGGTAGAGGTAGGCCAGCCCGTCGATGTCGTCCTGCCCGAGGGAGAGCACCCGGTCGCCCTGCTGGTAGTCCACCCGCATCACCGCGCCCGGCTCGGACGTGTGGGACAGGCCGAAGAAGTGGCCGATCTCGTGCACCAGGATCGTCTCGAAGTCGGTCACCGGCGCGCCGGCGTCCATCGTCCAGTCGTAGTCGATGCCGTTGAGGGCGATGTCCGCGTCGACCAGCTCACCGCCCTCAGCCCAGGTGAGCGTGGTCAGCCCGATGACGGCGGTGTCGAAGGGCCACAGCGTCTCGATGAAGAACACCACCGACTCGCCGTCGACGTCGGGCACGGGCTCCCCGCAGATGGCGTCCACCTGGGGCACCATCGCCGCCGGGATCGCGTGGGGGCAGGCAGCGCCCCGGAAGATGCCGCCCTCCTGCACGTCGATGTCGGAGTCGGGCAGCGAGCTCCAGGTCTCGAAGGACTTGCGCACCGCCCCCTGCATGCGCAGCGGCACCAGCCCCCCGCCGAAGTCCTGGTGCAGGCGGTACTCGACCACGTTCGAGGTGTCCCAGCGCAGCTCGTCGCCGTTGCCCTGGTCCGTGGCCACCTGAAATGCGTGGGCACCGGCCGGCCAGGACAGGCACAGGGAGAGCGCGAAGCCGAAAACGAGGCGAAGCAGCACGTTTGACGCCCTCCAGGGGGGGTGTTAGAAGCGGCCCCTCACGCGAAAACCGGGGAAGCCCATGACCGCTCCGCGCCTCCGCTTCGCCCCCAGCCCCACCGGATACCTGCACATCGGCGGCGCGCGCACCGCGCTCTTCTGCTGGCTGATGGCCCGGAGGACCGGGGGGACCTTCATCCTCCGCGTGGAGGATACCGACACCGAGCGCAACACGCCCGAGGCCGTGCAGGCGATCCTCGAAGGCATGCGCTGGTTGGGCCTGGACTGGGACGAGGGTCCCGGTGCGGACGGCGGCGTCGGCCCGTACTTCCAGAGCCAGCGCTTCGACATCTACGAGGCCCACGTGCAGCGGTTGCTGGACCAGGGCAAGGCCTACCGCTGCTACCTCACCTCCGAGGAGCTGGCCGCTGCGCGCGCGCTGGCGATCGCCGCCGGCCAGCCCGCCACCGCCCCGCGCACCTGGCGCGACGCCACCCCCGATCAGTGGCCCGCCGACGCGCCCTACGTCATCCGCGTCAAGGCCCCCATGGAGGGCGTGACCGTGGTGGACGATCTGGTGCGGGGGGAGGTGACCTTCCCGAACAGCGAGCTCAGCGACCCCGTGATCGTGCGCTCCAACGGCGTGCCGCTGTACAACTTCGCCTGCGTCGTCGACGACCACCTCATGCACATCAGCCACGTGCTCCGGGGCGACGACCACCTGTCCAACACGCCCAAGCAGATCGCCATCTACGACGCCTTCGGCTGGGTGCTTCCCCAGTTCGCCCACCTGCCCCTCATCCTGGGCCAGGACAAGAAGCGGCTGAGCAAGCGCCACGGCGCCACCAGCGTCATGGGCTACGACGACATGGGCTACCTGCCCGACGCCATGATCAACTTCCTGGTGCGGCTGGGCTGGAGCCACGGCGATCAGGAGATCTTCACGCGCGACGAGCTGGTCCGCTTCTTCGGCCTCAACCACGTGGGCAAGGCCCCGGGGGTCTGGAACGCGGAGAAGCTCGACTGGCTCAACGGCCAGTACCTGCAGCAGCTCGACGACGCCGACCTGGCGGCCCGTGTGGCCCCGCGCATCGCCGCGAAGGGCTACCCCGCCCCGGCGGTCGACGACGTCCTGGCGCGCCGCGTGGCCACCCTGAAGGAGCGCTCCACGACCCTGGAGGACCTGGTCACCCGGGGCGCCTTCTACTGGGTCGACGCCGACGACCTGGTCTACGACGACAAGCAGCGGAGCAAGGTGCTGAAGGAGGCCAACCTGGGCCACCTCCAGGTGTGCCGCCTCCGGCTGGGCGCCCTGGACGAGTGGAGCCAGGAGGCGATCGAGGAGGTGGTGCGCGCCTACTCCGAGGAGCAGGAGCTCAAGCTCGGCAAGGTGGCCCAGCCCCTGCGCGTGGCCGTCGTGGGCACCAACGTGAGCCCCGGCATCTTCGAGACCCTGGCCGCCCTGGGCCAGGACCAGTCCCTGCGTCGCCTGGATCGCGCCATCGCGCTGGCCCGGGACCCGGAGGCGCTGTGACGGCCCGTCGCCCCGCGCGCAACCCCTTCCTGCTGCCCCTGGACCGCATCCCCGAAGCGGGGATCGAGGTGCGGGCCGACTCGTCGGAGCACCCCGAGTGGGCGGCCCTGCTGGCCGAGGTGAGCG
>CALCXL010000545.1 GCA_937907595.1 uncultured Pseudomonadota bacterium | reverse complement strand
CTGGACGCCCGTGGGCCGCACCCAGGTGGTGCTGGTCGATCCCACCGACGGCTCCAACGGCTACGCCCGCACCGTGCCCTACAACCAGGTGGTGCTCTACGTCGTGCAGCCCACGGCGGACAGCAGCCTGGACAACTACGAGCACTGGCTGTGGGCGATCTTCGTGCACGAGTACACCCACATCCTGCAGATCGACATGGTCGGCGGGCTGCCGCAGGTCGTCCGATGGGTGGCCGGGCGCCTGATCGTGCCCAACGGCGTCATGCCCCGCTGGCTGACCGAGGGCTACGCCACCTACCTGGAGACCCGCTTCACCACCGGCGGCCGCGGGCGCTCCACCTACACCGACGCCCTGATGCGCATGGCCGCGCTGGACCGCAAGGTGCCGCACATCGACGAGGCCGACGGCTTCGGCCAGAGCTGGCCCATGGGCTCCATGCGCTACCTCTACGGGGTGCGCTTCCACTTCGACGTGGAGTCCAAGACGTCGGACGCGGCCTGGGTCGACTTCCACCGCCGCCACAGCCGCGGGATCATCCCCTTCTTCTTCCCGGCCAAGGCCTCCTTCGACCGCACCCTGGTCAACCTGTGGAAGGACTGGCGCGAGGAGTCGTCGGCGCGCTACCTGGGCGAGGCGGAGGCCATCGCCGCGCAGGGCATCACCGCCACCCGCCGCGTGCCGACCCGCCCCGGAGGCGTGGTCATCGGCCCGCGCTATTCGGTGGACGGCGAGTCGATCTGGTACCTGCACAGCTCGCCGAAGGAGCGCGCCACGGTGCGATCGGTGCGCCGCGACGGCACCCAGGATCAGGCGGTGGTGGCCGGCGCCGTGAGCGCCCCCGCCTGGTCCGTGGACGGGCGCTGGGGCTACTGGTCCGCCGTCGCCACCACCACCCGCTACGAGGCCTACCGCGACCTGTACCGCTACGACGTTCGGGACGAGAAGCGCAAGCGACTGACCCGCGGCGCCCGGCTGCGGGATCCGGCCCCCCACCCCGAGGGGGACTGGCTGGTGGCGGTGGAGACGTTCCGCGGCCAGACCCAGCTGGTGCGGGTGGATCTGCCGCCCCCCCAGGAGGGCGACGACGCGGGGTCCCACACCGCCGAGCCCCTGGTAGGCGACGACGGCATCACGTCGGGGGAGGCCGAGGGCGAGGTGGGCGAAGGCAGGGGCGAGGACGTTCAGATCACGCCCTTGACCGCCGCGGAGGACGGCACGCAGTTCGCCGGCCCCCGCTGGGATCCCTCGGGCGAGCGGCTGGCCGTCAGCGTGTGGAAGCCGGGCGGGTTCCGGGACATCCACGTCTTCGATCGATCCATGGCGCTGCTGCGCACCATCACCTGGGACCGGGCCGGCGACGCCGACGCCGCGTGGAGCCCAGACGGTCGATGGCTCGTCTTCGCGTCGGACCGGGACGGGGTGTGGAACCTCTACGCCCACCGCTGGCAGGACGGATCGTTGTGGCGGATCACCCGCCTGCTGGGCGGCGCGCGGCACCCCGACGTCGCCCCCGACGGCGAGCACCTGGTGTTTCAGGGCTACACCTCGGACGGCTGGACGCTGGAGGAGATCGCCTTCGACCCCGCCTCCTGGGAGCTGGTGCCGCTGGACCCCCGCGCGCTGCCCGCCCCCGACGGCGGCCCCTCGGCCCAGGCCACGGCCCCCCTGCATCCCCTCGAAGGCGTGCCCGGACCGGACCTCCCCCACGGCGACGGCCCGCGTTTGGCCGTGGAGCGCGCCCGCCAGCGGCCCGGCTTCACCACGCTGCCCGCCGACCCCTCGCCCTACCCCGGGAGCGGCCGGCCCCCCGGCCCGAAGGAGGCCGTCGAGGTCCCCGAGGACATCGGCCAGATCAAAGCCTACAACCCCCTGCGCACGGTCCTGCCCCCGCGCTACGTGTCCCTCTTCGGCAACCTCACGGACACCGGCGCCATCGGCGGCATCAGCACCGGCGGCAACGACGCCCTGGAGCAGCACCTCTGGTCGGCCAACCTGAGCTACACCACGGACAGCCGGTTCATCGGGGGCGGGGTGGGGTACACGCTCAACGCCTTCCACCCGATCCTGTCGGTGAGCTACCGGGCCTACTCGGTGGACTACGGACGGATCTGGCTCCGCAACACCACCGGCCCCACCGGCGTCGGCGGGCCGCGCTTCGGCGGGCGGCTGCTGGGCGCCGACCGCTACTACGAGCGCCGCGACGTGCTCAGCGGGGGCGTCACGATCCCCCTCAAGCGCAACCACCGGATCTACGCCCGGTACACCTTCGAGCTGCGCAGCCCCATCCACGCGCTGCCCCTGCGGGCCGACAAGGACCTGCTGCCGGCGACGGGGAGCTTCTCCGGCATCAGCGTCGGCTGGGCCTGGGGGCGCTTCCGGGCCTACAGCGCCAGCATCAGCCCCGAGAATTCGGACCTGCTCAGCGCGTCGGTCGACGTGGAGAGCAGCTTCCTGGGCGCCTGGCGGGACGAGGCCGACGGCAGCCGCAGCGACCTGCACCGCGCGATCCTCTCGGCCGAGGGCCGCAAGTACATCACCCTGCCCTGGGCCCGAAACCACGTGCTGGCCGTACGCCTGGCCCTGGGCGCGACGCTGGGCACGGACGTGGGCACCCCCACCTTCCGCATCGGCGGGCCCTTCGGCGACAACGCCTACACCAGCCTGCCGGACCGCTACTACGCGCTGCGCGGCTACGACACCTCCTCGATGCGCGGCGATCATGTCTGGGTGGCCTCGGCCGAGTACCGCCTGCCGCTCTTCTACGTGGAGCGCGGCCTGTGGACGGCGCCGATCTGGCTGCGCTCGGTGGCGCTGACGGCCTTCGCCGAGGCCGGTCAGACCTTCGACACCAACGACTACAGCGCCTACGAGGGCTCCCCGGACGGCTTCCTGGCCTTCTGGGCGAACACCCGCCCCTCGGTGGGCGCGGAGCTGATCGGCGAGATGGTCTTCTCCTGGGGCGGGCTGCTGCGCGGGCGCATCGGCTACGGCTACGGCTTCGGGGCCGGCGCCCCCACCACCGGCCGCTTCTACGCCCAGTTGGGGACGAGCTTTTGACTCCCGGGGCTCCATCGAGCGGTTCGGGGGCGGGTCGTTGGCGTTACGGTGCCCTGGGACCGCGCCTGGGGCGACGGAGCAAGCCTTCGGGCAGGCTTTCGCCCGAAGCTGAGGCACCGGGGTTGCGTGCAGGCAGGGCGTCATGAGGACAATCGATCGACACATCGCCTGCCTGCTCTCCCTGGCCACGCTGTTGGCCGGCTGCGCCGACATGGCCCTGGAGGCCGGAGGGGGCGCAGACGAGCTCGCCCGGCAGCAGCGCGGACAGACCGTCCTCTTCGTCGGCACCGATCCCGTCACCCTGGAGACCGACCTCTTCCTGGCCAAGGCCCTGGCCGAGGAGGGCGTTGAGCCTCCGGGCCTGCTGGAGGCCGAGGGCTTCGAGTTGGAGGCCCTGGGCATCGTCGCCCGCGGGCTGAACGCCGGGCTCTTCGCCGAGGGTGCGGACCTGTTCAGCGCGGCGCTGCCCTACGCCGTGCCCGACCGGGAGGGCGTCCGCGTCGCCCTGGTCACCACCCCCGCCGCCGCGGACGACCTGTTGTCGGAGCCGGTGACGGGCCGCGTCGGCGTCCTGCACCTGGAGGACGGGACCCTGGGGGCCAGCCCCGACGTGCCGGGGCTGGCCAGCGTGCAGTTCTCCTCCGCCGGCGGCTTCCTGTTCCTGGCCTCGGAGGACCTGGAGGGCCAGCCCCTCTCGTTCCAGATCCTCCCGTCGGACGACCTGACCGCCGAGCCCCTGACCGCCGATCGCATCGCGGGGCTGCCGGCGGGGGCCCAGATCCAGCTGGCCGGGCGGGTGCGGGACAGCGACGACTTCCTGGTCCTGGCCCGGCCGGCGAACACCCCGTCCAGCGTCTGGCGCATCGACCCCCTGGCCGCCACCGCCGCGGCGATGTCCGGGGGTGTGGAGGGCAACGTCACGGCGCCCAACCTGTCGCCGTCGGGCGGTTGGCTGGCGGCGACGGTCTCCGACGAACAGAGCGCAGTCCGCCGAATGGTGGTCATCGATCTGGAGTCCGGCACGGCGGAGACCATCAGCGACCCGGACTCCGCCGACTGCTCCTGGCCCACGTGGGCGCCGCTGGAGTCCGGCGAAGACCACCTGGCCTACGTCTGCCAGAGCCTGGCCAACCAGCGCCCGGACATCGCCCTCTGGTCCCCCGACGAGGCCACCGCAGGCGCCGACTACCTGACCGATCGCGCCCAGCCGGCGATCGTGGGCGGCTCCATGGACGGGCAGGTGGTGCGCAGTCGGCCCCAGTGGGACCCCGAAGGCCAGTTCCTGGTGTTCGGCGCGTCGGCGGCGGACGACGTGGACGGCGACCTCACGCTGCTGGTGTTGCCCCTGGGCTCCAGCGTCTTCCCCATCTACCAGGCCCCTCAGGGATCGGTGGGCTGGGCCCACTTCTCGGCCCTGGCCGGCAGCCGCGAGCTCCTGGTCTGGGACCGGGGGACCACGGGCCTGCAGGCCAGCAACGGCCGCCACCCCATCCAGGTGGTGCCCACGGACTCGCCCAACCCCACCGCGCGCGGCGTGGACCTGGGCCAGGACCTGCTGGTGTCCTACCCCCTGTTCCTGGGGCACAACACCATGCTGTATCCCTGATCCCGGGGACGGCCGCCGGGTTCTTGCCGCCGCGGAGCTTCTGGGGAGCCCCAGGCGCCGCCGCCCCGCTCAGAGGATCTTCAGGTCGAAGGGCAAGCGCGCCTGCACCTGGCCGCCCTCGGTCCACCCGTCCGACAGCTCGTCGGCGGCCGCCCGCAGCGCCCCCCGCGTGCCCGGGAGCATGCCCTGGGCCCGGGACCACAGCCCGGGGCGATCCACCTCCAGGCTGATGGCGCGCCAGCCCGCTCGGCAGCCGCCCCGCTCGGCGGCTTCCTCGATCGCGCGGTGCAGGCTGCCCACCTCGTCCACCAGGCCCCGCTCGACGGCCTGCTGGCCCGTCCAGATGCGGCCCCGGGCGTGCTGCTCCAGGGCGTCGTGCTCCTGCTGCCGGCAGGCCGCGGCCTTGCCCACGAACGCGTCGTAGAAGACCTCCAGCTGCGAGCGCAGGCGGGCCCGGGTGTGCTCGTCCAGGCCCTCGCTCATGGAGAAGAGGCCCGAGCCTTCGCCGTAGGAGAAGACCTCCTGGCGCAGCCCCACCTTCTCCAGAAGGCCCGACAGCTCGAACTTGCCGGCCACCACGCCGATGGAGCCGGTGATGGTCCCCGCGTCGGCGAAGATGCGATCGGCAGCCATGGACAGGTAGTAGCCACCCGACGCCGCCGTGCCGCCCATGGAGGCCACCAGGGGCTTCTTCTTGCGCAGCCGCCGCAGCTCCCGCCACAGCAGGTCCGAGGCCAACCCCGAGCCGCCGGGCGAGTCCACGCGCAGGACGACGGCCTTGACCCGGGGGTCGGTGCGCACGGCGGTCAGCAGGGAGGTCAGGGGGCGGGCGGCGATGCGGCCCCGCGGCGCCTGGGAGCTGTCGGAGTCGACGATCTGCCCCGACGCCACCACCACCGCGACCAGGTCGCCCGGACGGCCCCAGCGCTCCAGATGCTCCAGCCAGTCCCAGGGGCGCAGCCAGCCCACGCCCGACTGGAAGCCTACGCTGCGGTTCCCCGGGGGCGTGTCCGTGTCGGTGCCCTGATCCCCGGCTTCGGGGTCGGGCGCCGCCGCTGCCCGGGCCTCGGCGCCCCGAGGGGCCCGATCCCCCAGGCGCTTGCGCAGGGCTCGCCGCCAGCGATCGGGGTACACGATCTCGTCGATCATGCCCGCGGCCAACGCC
>CALCXL010000544.1 GCA_937907595.1 uncultured Pseudomonadota bacterium | reverse complement strand
GCCCGGAACATCCGCCAGGACGGCGCCATCACCGACGAGGTGGTCCTGCGCAAGGGAGCGGCGGGCTTGATTCTGGAGACCCCCGACGGCCGCGGGGACCTGCGCAGCGGCAGCACCGTGCCCGTTCGCTGGCGCACCCTGGGCGACGTGGACACGGTGGACCTGCGCTTCACCTGCGACGACGGCGCGACCTGGCACCCCCTGGTGGAAGGCCTGGCCAACACCGGGAGTTGGGACTGGGCCGTCCCCGACCTGGAAGGCTCCCTGGTCCGCGTGCGCGTCTCCGCCGCAGGCGGCCTGCAGGACAGCAGCGGCAGCCCCTTCGCCATCGGCCGGGGCGTGGACGGCGTGCCCGTCCCCTTCGGCGCCACCTGGCGCTACCTGGACGACGGCGTGGACCCGGGCGCGGGCTGGGTGGAGGCCGGCTTCGACGACAGCGCCTGGTCCACGGGACCCGGGCAGCTGGGCTACGGCGACGGCGACGAAGACACCGAGCTCGACGACTCCACGATCCAGCCCAGCACCCTCTTCCGCCGCCGCTTCACCGTCGACGTCGACTCCAGCGCGGCCCGGCTGGAGGCGCGCTTCGACGACAGCATCGCCGTGTGGCTGGACGGGGCCCTGGTGCACCAGCAGAACGCCGACGACCTGGCCTTCGGCGCCTGGGCCACGGCGACGTCCATCGAGAACGAGCGCACCGAGGTCAACCTGAACCCCGCCGCCCTGGGCGCCGGCGAGCACGTCCTCGCCGTGATGGTGAAGCAGGCCGCGCCGTCCTCGGACGACCTGAGCTTCGACCTGCGCTTGACCCTCACCCCCTCCGTCGACTCCGGGGACCCAGCCCCCCCCTGCGCAGAATGGCCCCTGCCCGAGGAGCCGCCCGGCGACGACGCCTGCGGCTGCACCGCGTCCTACGGCGGGGCGGGCCTCCCCTGCCTGCTTCTGCTCTTCGGACGACGACGGCGCGCGGCCAGGGCAAACTGAGCGCGGAGGTCCGCCATGTCCCGTCTGCTGCTCCTGCTCGCCCTGCCCTTCGCCCTGTGCGCCTGCCCCCCCGCCGAGGCGGGGGACGACGACGACTCCGCGGCCCCGGACGACGACGACGCGGCCGACGACGACGACTCCACGCCGGCCCGCGTGCAGCCCTCTGAAGGCATCTGGGCGCTGACGCTCATGTCGATCACCGCCGACGACTGCAACCTGCAGCCCGCCGCCGGCGAGGGCGACTCCCTGGGCACCACCACCCTGGCCATGACCCAGAGCGGGCCCGGCGACTTCCTCCTGACGGACAGCGACGACCAGACCTTCCACTGCACCTGGACGACCGGCAACGACTTCGTCTGCAACGCCGATCTGTGGACGGACTCCATCAACGCCGCGCTCTTCCCCAACGCCACCCTGCAGCGCAAGGGCAGCCGATCGGGCACCTTCAAGGGGCCGACGTCGGCCACGCTGACCAACATCAACGTGGACACCTGCGAGGGCGCGGACTGCCCGCTGGTGGAGCAGGCCGGCGGCTACACCTTCCCCTGCACGCTCAGCTTCGCGGCGACGATGGCGCGCTGATCGGGGAGCGCCGGGGGACTCCGCCCCAGGAGATCAGTCGTACTCGACCCCCAGGGCCTCCAGCAGCGTGCCGCGCAGGAGCTCCAGGTCGACCCGGGCCTTGTAGGCCGCCACCTGGGCGCTGATCGCCGCCTGCCGGGCCTCTTCCAGGGCCTGCTGGGCCTCCAGCACGTCGCGCAGGGTGCCGCGCCCGGCCTGGTAGGTGGCCTCGGCGGCCTCCGTGTTCTTCGCCGCCAGCTTGCTGCGCACCTCCGCCACCCGCAGCTGCTCGTCGAAGGAGCGGATCGACCGGAACGCCGACTCCACCCCCCCCAGCACGTCCAGCTCTGTGGACTCCGCGTTCAGCTGCGAGCGCTGCACGTCCAGCTTGGCGGCCTCCAGGCTCCGGATCGCGCCCAGGTCCGGCAGGGGCATCAGGAAGGTCACGCCCAGCTCGAAGTCGGGGAACTTGGTCTCGCGGATGTCCTCGAAGGCCTCCTCCATGTCGAAGCCGTTGCCGCTCAAGGTCAGCGCCGCGTTCACGCTCAGGTCCGGCAGCAGCTCGTGCTGGGCGGACTCCTGGTCGATGCGCTGGGACGCCATGCCCCGCCGCTGCATCACCAGCCCGGGGTTGCGCTCCAGGGCGACCTCCTGGGACGCCTCCCGGCTCCGCGCCGGCAGCACCTGATCGATGCCGTCCAGGGGCCGAAGGGGCGCCGAGAAGTCGCCGTCGGCCGGCGAGATGCCCAGGTACAGCTTGAAGCTCTGCTCCATCTCCTCCGCCGTGCGCAGGGCCTCCAGGAGCTCGGCGTTGCGGGTGGCCACGGTCTCATCGATGCGGAACACCTCGATGGGCGCCTGGTCCCCCGCGGAGATGCGGGCGCGGGTGACGTCCCGCTGCTCCTCGGCCAGCCGCACGCTGATCCGCTTGATCTCCACGTTGCGACGCAGCGCCACCAGGTCCCAGTAGGCCTTCAGGACGTTGGCGGTGACCGTGATCACGTCCTGCTCCCGCTGCGCGTCGACCGCGTCCAGCGCCACCCGCGCCTTGCGCACCCCGCGGAGCTGGTAGGCCGGGGCGATGCCCTCCAGCAGGCTCTGGTTGAGGTTCATGCGGATCGACGCGTAGCGCGTGCTGTAGTCGAAGTTGTCCCGCACCACGATCGGCGCCACGCCGGGGATGCCGCTGTCGATGGTGGGCTGCGGGTCGTAGACGGTCGACGTGTCGTAGGCGCCCTGGCTGAACGTGAAGCTCAGGTCCGTGCCCGTGGGCAGGAAGGTGCGCAGGCCGACGTTGTAGCCGCCCGAGTTGGTGGTGGAGCGCTGCCAGAATTGCTGGTCGAACTCGTTGAGCAGGTTCTCGCTGCGCTGGGGACGGAAGTTCCCGCCCGCCGTCAGCATGGGCAGGAAGGGCGCCCAGGACGCCTTCATGCGGCGCTCGCTGGCCTCCAGCTCCAGCACCCGCGCGCGCAGGCCCAGGTTGCCGGCCAGCGCGTCCTCGATCGACTGCTTCAAGCCGATGGGCCGCGCGTCCTCCCCGAGCGAAGCCAGGGACTCGATGGCGGCGGTGTCTGCCTCCGTCGCCGCCTGGGCGGGCAGGGACAGCAGCAGCAGGCAGAGGATGGGGACGGCTCGGGTCATCTCGGCGTGTTCCGGTGCGGGTCGGGGTCCGGCTCCCCATACGCGCGGACCCCGGCGGTATTCCCGGGGGGCGGCGATTAGAGCACGCCGCCGCGCTCTTCGACTTGATTGTATCGGTCGTCGATATGATTTATGAAATTCAATATGGATTCACAAGACTTCGGTTCGACGCCACTCTCTTCCCAGAGCGCAGCACGTCGCTCGGGAGACTCCGACCATGAAGACCGTCCTCATCGCTTCCCTCCTCCTCTCCGCCTGCACCGTGGCCCCCGGCACCGGCGCCGACGAGCCCCCCGTCGAGCCCCCCGACGCGCCCCCCGCCGGCACGTCCCAGCTGGCCCTCTGCGCGGCCGGCGAGGGCGACCTGCGCGGGGTGTGGTCGGTGGACAACGGCCACGGCGCCGTCTCCGCCCTCACCGTCGCCCCCTCGGGCACCGCGGCCCTGGCCGGCGCCGACGGCACGGTCAAGACCTGGGACATCAACAGCGGCGAGCTGGACTGGAACTCCGCCGAGGTGGTGGACCCGGGCGCGGCCTACGGCGCCGAGATCGCCAGCGCCGGGCCCCTGACCGCCCTCCGCTTCGACGGCACGGGGCAGTACATGGCCGGCGGCGACGCCTTCGGCAGCGTGCTGGTCTGGTCGGCGGACACCGGCTTCGCCGCGGGCGGCTGGACGGCGGGGGAGGAGCCGATCACGGCGGTGGCCCAGGGCTTCGAGGGGCAGCTGATCGCGTCGGCCACCAGCGCCTACGGCGGCGAGCTGCGCACCTGGAACCTGGTCGGCACCCCCGAGGTGGAGCCCCTGGCCACCGGCCTGTGGTTCGTCAACGCCCTGCGCCTGGACGACAACGACTTCGTGGTGGCCGGCGACATCTACGGCGAGCCCGCCGTCGAGCTGCGCAGCGCCGCCTTCCCCAGCGCCGTCATCGGGGCCGCCACGGCCCGCGGCGTCAGCGGCAGCGCGCACGACGTCGCCAACCTGGGTGAAGGCCGCTTCCTGTTGGCCGGCAGCGGCTTCCTCGTGGTCCTGGACACCAACGCCGTCGACGGCGACCAGATCGTGGCCCTGGCGGAGTCCGAGCACGACTACGTCTCCATCGTCGCCCTGGACGACACCCACTTCGCCGCCGCCACCGCCGGGGGCCGGGTGCAGCTCGGTACGACCGCGGACCTGGAGATCCTGAGCGAGCTCGAGTCGGCGCCCATGAGCGCGATGGAGGCGGTGCCCGGCGGCTGGCAGCTGGCGGCCAGCGGCGACGACGGCGTGCTGCGCCTCATCGGCTGCGAGGGATAGCCCCCCCGGCGGGCGGGTCCTCGGGGCTCGTCCGCCGTGCCCTCCGCACCCGGCCCTCAGCGCCGCCGCAGCACCCGCCGACGCAGGCCATCCAGCAGGCCCTTGAAGTCGTCGAAGTAGGTGTAGAAGAGCGGCACCAGCACCAGGCTGAGGGCGGTGGAGGCGACCAGGCCCCCGGAGACCGCGCGGCCCAGGGGGTAGTAGGGGATGCCCACGATGCCGGCGTCCCCCGCGGCCATGGGCAGCAGGCCCACGATGGTCGTCGCCGCCGTCATCACGATCGGCCGGAAGCGCTCCCGCCCCGCCTCCAGCAGCGCCTGCTCCCGCGGCATCCCGGCGAAGCGGTGCTGCTGCACCCGGTCCACCAGCACGATGGCGTTGTTGACGACGATGCCCACCAGGATGACCAGGCCGATGCCGGCCATCATCTCGAACGTCGTGCCGGTCAGGTACAGCCCCCAGTAGACGCCCACGAAGGCGAAGGGGATGGACAGCAGCACGCTCAGGGGCAGCAGCGAGGACTCGAAGAGCATGCCCATCAGCAGGAAGACGAAGGCGATGGACATGATCAGCGCGAACTGCCGCGCCTTGTCCTGCTGCTCCAGGGTGTCCAGGCGGCGGCCCTGGTTCCAGGTGTAGCCGCGGGGCAGCTGCAGGGTCTTGAGGGCGTCGTTGATGGCGCCGGCGCCCGCCATCAGGTCCTCCTCCTCCAGGGTCACGCGCACGCCCAGGGACGTCTTGCGGTCCTGGCGGCGGATGGTCCCGAAGCCCTTCGCAAAGCGGAAGTCGGCCACGGTGCCCAGGGTCACCTCCCCCATCAGGGGCGAGTAGACGTCGAAGTCGCGCAGCTTGCCGACGTCGCTGCGGTCCTCCAGGCGGTAGCCGGCCTGCATGGACATCTCCCGCCCCTCGAAGAGCACCGAGCGGAGGGGCGCGCCGCGGAAGCCGAAGGCCACGGTCTGGGCGATGACGGACGGGGACACGCCGTAGCGGGCCGCGCGGTCGCGGTCGACGCGCACCTGGAGCTCGTCGGCGCCGCGCTCGTCGACGTCCAGCTCCACCCCCAGGATGCCGGGCTGGTCCTTCAGGCGGCGCACGACCTCGTCGCCCAGGCCCACCAGCGTGTCCGAGTCGTCGCCGGTCAGGGTCAGCGTCATCTGGGTGCCGTTGTCCATGTTGCGGCGCCAACCGACCCACGCGTCCATGCCCGGGACCTCGGGCAGCAGGTCGGGCAACAGCTCGGTGATCGCCTCCTTGCTGACGTCGCCGCGCTTGCGCTTCTCCATGAAGGCCATGACGAACCCGCGGTTCCGGCCGCCCCAGCGCCGCGCGCGCACGGCCCGGATCCGCCACTCCTCCTGCTTGCCCAGCACCATCTGCTCGTACTTGCCCAGGGCCTCGTCGATCTCCGCGAAGGTGAAGTCCGCCGGGAACTCCAGGCCGATGACGAAGTCGATGATCCCGCCCTCCACCTCGTCTGCGCGCTTCATGTTCTTCATGGGGATCGACACCGAAGACATCACCACCAGCAGCAGCAGGAAGGCCACGCCGCGGTTGCGCAGGGTGGCGGTCAGCAGGGCGACGTAGCGCTCGGTGACCCACCGCAGGAAGCGCGAAGGCTCGGCCGGCGGCGCCCCGGCGATGCCCAGGGTGCCCAGGGGCACAAAGACCAGGGCCACCAGCAGCGAGCAGAGCAGGGCCCAGCAGACCGGCAGGCCGATCCGCCCCATCATGAAGCTGAAGCGGGCGTCGTCGCTCATGAGGATCAGCGGCAGGAAGACCACCACCGTGGTCATGGTCGCGGCCAGGATCGCCAGCGCCACCTCCGCCGTGCCGTGCAGCGCGGCGTCCCGTGGTGACTCGCCCAGCTCGCGCCGGCGGTAGATGCTCTCCACCACGACGATGGAGTTGTCCACCGTCATGCCCACGCTGAGCATCATCCCCATCATCGCCAGGATGTTGATGGAGTCGCCGCTGAAGTACTGGACCACCACCGTCATCAGCAGCGACAGGGGGATCGACAGCGCGATCAGGATCGTCACCCGCAGCCGCCGCAGGAAGAACAGCAGCACCAGCACCGCCAGCAGCCCGCCCTGCAGCGCGGTGTTGCGCAGGTTGTCGATGCTCTCGCCGATCAGGTCGCCCTGGTCGAAGAACCGGTGCACGGCGAAGCCCGCCAGGGCCGGGTCCTCGGAGAGGGCGTCGATGCGGGCCTGCACCCGCTCGCAGACCTCGATTGTGTTGGCGCCGGACTCCTTGAAGACGTCGATGGAGGCCGCGTTGACGCCGTTGACCCGGTGGATCGACGTGCTGGCGGGCCGCCCCACGATGACGTCGGCGATGTCCTCCAGCACCAGCCCGTCGCCCAGGGGGAGCCGCGCGATCTCGTCGCGATCGGTCCAGGTGGCCAGGGAGCGCACCAGCACCAGCCCCGAGTCCCCGGAGAGCTCCCCCGAGGGCATGGTGAAGTTGTCCTTCTGGAGCTGCTGCATGACGCGGTACAGCGACATCCCGTGCCGCTCGACGTCCTCCCGGCGGAAGTCGACGTAGACCCGCGCGGGGTGGGCCCCGTGGAACTCGACCCGGGCCACCCCCGGGACCCGCTCCAGGACCTTCTGGACCCGGGTTTCGATGGTGTAGGCGGGGTCCTCGGCGGACTCGGGGATCTCGATGGCGGCCCACAGGATCGGATCGTCCTCGGGGTCGTACTTGTAGACGAAGTACTGCTCGAAGTCGTCGGGCAGGTCCGGCCGCGCCCGCTCGATGCGGTCGACCAATCCGCCCCAGGCCTCGTCCATGTCGGTGTCCTGGTCGAACTCCAGGGCGAAGCGGGCGTAGTCGCGGCCGGCGCGTGTCTCCATCGATCGGATGCCGGGCAGCGTCTCCAGCGCGTCCTCCACCGGCTGGACGATCTGTCGCTCGGTCTCCCGGGGCGTGCCGTCGCGGTAGGGCATCCACACCCAGATGTAGGGGTAGTCGTAGCCGCTTGGCATGAGCTGGACGGGGATGCGGAACCAGCTGATGGCGCCCAGCACCAGGATCGCCAGCAGGATCATCGACACCGTCACCGGCCGGTTGATCGCGAAGCGCGGCAGGAGGGTGGCGGCGCTGCTGTCCGGGTTCACGTCGGGCTCCGGCGCAGCCTTCCGATCAGGCCGTAGAGCACCGGCACCACGAAGAGCGTGAGCAGGGTGGAGCTGCTGAGGCCGGCGATGATCGTCAGGGCCAGGGGCTGCCGGATCTCGCTGCCCTCCCCGCCGCCGAAGGCCATGGGAAGCAGGCCCAACACGGTGGTGAGGGTGGAGATGAGGATGGGCCTCAGCCGAACCCGCCCGGCCTGCGCCACGGCCTGCAGGGGCGTCATGCCCCGCTCCTGAAGCTGGTTGGCGTAGTCCACCAGGATGATGGCGTTGTTGACGACGACGCCGGCCAGCACGATCGCGCCGATGAGCACGACGACGCTGATGGGGGTGCCGGTCAGGAGCAGGCCGCCGGCCACGCCGACCACCGCCAGGGGCAGGGCGAAGAGGATCACCAGGGGCTGGATCACCGACTCAAACTGGCTGGCCATGATCACGTAGACCAGGAAGATGGCCAGGAGCAGCGCGAAGCCGAGCGACGACAGCGACGCCTCCATCTCCCGGCTCTGCCCTCCGACCTCGTAGCGGATGCTCTCGTCCACCTCCAGGTCGGCCAACGCGGCCTCCACCGACGCCGCCGCCGAGCCCAGATCGAAGCCCACCAGGCTGGCCGTCACCAGGGCCGCGCGCTCCTGATCGGCGCGGCGGATCTCGCTGGGGCCCTCGGCGGGGAGCAGCTCGGCCACCGCCTCCAGGGCGATGGGGGGCACGCCGCGGGGGTTCACGTTGAGGCGGCGCAGGTCGTCCAGGGACTCGCGGTCGCGCTCCCGCAGGATGACGCGCACGTCGGTGCGGCGGGCCCGACCGCGCAGGTCCGTGGCCACGTTGCCGGCCACCTTGTCCCGCACCGCCCGGGCTACGTCGCCGATGTCCAGGTCGTAGCGGCTCAGGCGCTCGCGGTCGTAGCGGATCTGGATCTCCGGGAAGCCGGCGCGCAAGTTGGAGCGCACGTCGCGCAGGCCGGGCAGGGCGCTCATGGCGGCGACGGCCTGGTCCGCGGCCTCGCGCAGGATCGGCAGCTCGTGGCCGCGGACCTCCACCTCCAGGGGGGTGCGGAAGGAGAAGAGCGCGGGGCTGGACAGCTCCAGGGACGCGTCGGGCACCGCGGCCACCAGCCCCCGGATGGCGGCGAGGGCGGCGGCCTCGGCGGCGGCCAGGTCGTCGGCCGGGGCGAGGCGGATGGTCATGTCCGCGGTGTGCTGCCCGCGATCGCCGCTGGCCGACAGGTCCCGCTCGGCGCCCGACGCGGAGTAGACGGAGTCCACGGCCGGCAGGGCCGCGATCTGCGCCTCCAGGGAGTCGACCACGTGCATGGTGGTGGTCAGGGGGGTGCCGACGGGCATGCGGACCTGGGCCAGGACGACGCCCTGGTGGACCTCCGGCAGGAGCTCGGAGCCCAGGCCGCCGAGCAGGGCGATGGACCCGGCGAAGAGCAGCGCGGCGGGCAGCAGCACCAGCGACGGCGAGCGCAGCGCGGCGCCCACCGAGGCGACGTAGCCCGACTCCAGCGCCGCGAAGCCCCGGTCGAAGAGGCGACCCAGGGGACGGCCGACGAAGCCGAACAGCCACAGGAGGCCCTTGACCGCCGCGCCGCCCACCCAGCCCAGCACCAGGGCGAGGCGGAAGGCCAGCCACAGCGCCAGGACGATCGGCAGCAGGATCGCGATCTGCGCCGCCTGGATCGGGACCAGCAGCAGCAGGATCAGGGCCTTGAGCGCCACCGGCCGGTCGCTTCGGGCTTGCCGCAGCACCCGATCGCGGGCCTGCCGCAGCACCAGCAGCGGGGACAGCCAGGTCCAGGGCTCGTCGGCCGGGGCCTCCCCCCGCAGGGCCGCGCGCTCGGGCAGGGCGGACAGCACGGGGATGAGGAACAGGGCCACGGCCAGCGACGCCAGCAGGCCGAAGACGACGGTGAGCGCCAGGTGCCCGAAGAGCTGCCCCGCGACGCCGGTGACGAAGGCGATGGGGAAGAAGACCGCGACGGTGGTCAAGGTGGAGGCGACGACCGCGCCGGCCACCTCCCGGGTGCCCCGCACGGCCGCGTCGAAGGCGGAGTCCCCCTCCTCCCGGCAGCGGTGCACGGACTCCAGCACCACGATGGAGTTGTCCACCAGCATGCCGATGGCCAGGGCCAGGCCGCCCAGGGACATCAGGTTGAGGCTGACGCCCACCAGGTACATCGGCGCGAAGGTGACCACCACGGAGATGGGGATGGCGGCGGCGATGATCGCGGTGGACCAGCCGTGGCGCAGGAAGAGGAAGAGGACCAGCACGGCCAGGATCGCGCCCCACAGCGCCGTGGAGCGCACGTCGTCGACGCTGGCCTCGATGAAGCGGGCCTGATCGGCCACGACGGTGAAGGAGGTGCCTGGGGGGAGCTCGTGGGCCAGGAAGCGGGTCATGTTGCGCTCGACGGCGCGGGGGCCGCCGGCGCCTCCGCGCTTGCCCCCCTTCTTGCCCTTCTTGCCCTTGCCCTTCGCCCCGCCGGCCTTGGCCTCGGGCTTCTTCTTCTTGTCCTCCTTCGCCTTGTCGCCGCCCTCGGCCTGCTCCTTCGCCCGATTGGCCACCCAGGCCTGCTGCTCCGCGCTGCCGAAGGTGCGCTCCATCACCGCCTTGCTGACGGAGACGATGTTGGCGTCGGCCTCGCGGTAGACGGCGATCTCCACCGCCTCCCGCCCCGCGACCCGCCCAACGACCTCCCGGTCCTTGGTGCGGACCTCGACCGTGGCGACGTCGCCCAGCCGCGCGATGTTGCCGTCGCCGCCGACGAGGATCAGGTCGGCGATCTCGTCGGGCCCGGAGAACTCGTTGAGGGTGCGCAGCAGGTACTCGGTCTGCCCCTCCAGCAGGGAGCCGCCGGCCAGGTTGACGTTCTCCGACTGCAGCCGATCGATCAGGTTCTGCAGGGTGAAGCCGCGCGCGTGCAGCAGGCCCTCGTCGACGCCGACCGTGACCTCGCGCTCCAGGCCGCCGCGCACCTTGACCGCGGCCACGCCGGGCAGGACCTCCAGGGCGCGGCGCACCTCCTCGTCGGCGAGGCGGCGCAGCAGGACCAGGTCCTTCTCCGTGTCCCCTTCCCCGCCCGCCAGCGCGATGCGCAGGATCGGGTCCAGGTTGGGGTCGTAGCGCAGGACCAGGGGGCGCTTGACCTCGTCGGGCAGCTCGATCAGCCCCAGCCGCTCGCGCACGCCCTGGCTGACATCGGACATGTCCGTGTCCCAGTTGAACTCGAGCACCACGTCGGAGATGCCGGCCCGGGAGATGCTCTCCAGGGTGACCAGGCCCGGCACCGTGGACAGCGTCTCCTCCAGGGGGCGGGAGACCTGGGTCTCGACCTCCCCCGGGGCGGCGCCGGCGAACTCCGTGCGCACCGTCAGCGTCGGGTAGTCCAGGTCCGGCATGAGGTTGAGCGGCAGGCTGGCGTAGGAGACCAGGCCGAACACCACGGCGGCGGAGAACGCCATGATCGCCGCGACGGGGCGGCGCACCAGGGCCCCGTAGAGGCCGCCGGACGAGGGGGGATCGGGCACGGGAAGGGGCTCCGCCATCGGGCGGCCTTCATACCCCGGAGCGGGCGGGATCATTTCGTCGGGGGGAAGATTGGCACCGGCCCCGGGGCGCGGCGCGGGGGCTCAGGGACTGTCGGCGGGCGTCGACGAGCCGCTGGGGTCGGCGTCCGCGGGCGCGGTGGCCTCCGGGGACGGCTCGGGCGACGGCTCGGGCGACGGCGCGGGCGACGGCTCGGGCGCTGCTTCGGCGTCTCCGGGCTCCGTGGCGACGTCGTCGGGCAGCTCCTCGTCCTCCTCGTGCTCGCCCGGGGGGCTGTCGGGCAGCTCCTCGTCGTCCTCCGGCTCGCCGACCGCGCTGAAGGGGCGGCTGAGCACGACGTCGACCCGGCGGTTGACGTCGTCCAGGGCGGCCTGCTGCTCGGGGGTCGGCGAGGTCGCGCCGAACACCGCGGTCAGGTCCGAGGCCACCCGGCCCGTGCCGTGGATGGTCACGGCGTCGCCCACGGCGGTGCGGAGCATGCCGACGATCTCATGCGCGCGACCGGCGGCCTGCACGCGGCGCTCGTCGGGCAGGTTGCCCTCCTGGAAGTCGCCCGCGGGCTGCACCACGCCCACCTCGACGTCGATGCCCGCCAGGATCGGCTGACGTAGGGCCGACGCGAGCAGGCTCAGCTCCAGGATGCGGGGGCTCTCCGCGTCGGCGTAGCGCAGCAGCGCCTGGGGGTCGTCGCGGGTGGCCAGGAACTTGGCCTGGTTGAACTCCTCCATGCGCCAGCCGCGGCTCGGCCAACCCCCAAGCCGCACCTGCACCGACGCGCCGGGCGCCTCCAGGCAGGCGGCCAGCCAGGGCGCCATCTGCAGGGCCTCGCCGGGATCCAGGGAGTCGCCGCGGGGCCAGGAGGTCTCCACCCGGGCGCAGGCGGCGTCGGTCAGCGCGTCCCGCACCCCGCGCTGGTCGAGCAGGTCCGGGTGCTGCGCCATGAGCACGCCCCGCGCCGCCCAGGCTGCGGCAGCACGCTCGGCGTTGCGGCCACCGGCCTGGGGCCAGCCGTCCATGGTGTAGGCGACGTCCCCCTCCAGAGGCGACAGCAAGGTGGCCGGCGACGGGTCCAGCGCCGCCACCACGTCGCCCAGGAGGCGCAGGGATGCGTCCCGCTCGTCCGGGGGCAGCGCGTTCCACCAGGCGGTGTCGAAGCCTCCCACCAGGTCGGCCAGGGCGTCCCCGGGCGGCGCGTCAGGAAGCTCCTCGTCCAGCTCCGAGGGATCCGGCGTCTGCGCGGCCACCGGCGTGGGCGTGGGCTGGGGGGCGGGCTCCGGCTGCTGGCTGCGCAGGAACACCACGACGGCGACCACCATGATCGCGGCCACCAGGGGCCAGCGCAGGCCGCCCCGGGAGCGCGGGGAGGCCGACGGGGGCTCCGCAATGGGCTCGTCGTCCGGTCCCGGCCCCAGGCCCAGCTCCTGCCGCACCTTGCGGGCCAGGGCCTTCTCAACGTCCTCGGCCGTGACCGAGCGCATGGAGTTGGTGACGGTGACGCGGTCGCGGGTGGGCTCGGCGTCGGCCGGGACCTCCCACAGCACGGCGGTGAGGTTGTCCGGGGCGTCGCCGTCCAGCACGGCCTGCTTGAGGGCGGCAGCGCGCTCCACCACGGTGCCCTCGTCGGGCTTCATGGCCGGCACCAGGACCTCGCGGTCGCCGTTGTGGCCGTAGATGCCGTCGCTGCAGAGCAGGAGCACGGTGCCCGGGTCGAACTTCAGGGGCCCGAGGATCTCCGGCTCCGGGTCGGAGATGCCGCCCATGACCTGGGTGAGGCGCCCGCCGTCGGCGATGCGCAGGGCCTGGGCCACGGGCAGGCCGCGATCGATCAGCCCGTTGGTGATGTTGTGGTCGCGGGTCCACTGCGCGACCATCCCGCCGGGCTGCCGCACGTAGAGGCGGCTGTCGCCCACGTGGAAGCGCCAACCGCACAGGCTGGCCCGCTCCAGCAGCACGCCGACCGCCGTGGAGGCCGGGGGCCGGGCCTGACCCTCGGCCAGGTTGCGCACGTTGTTGTGCCCGCGGGTGATGACGTCGAGCAGCCAGGCGTTGGCGTCTCCGGGCGGCGGCTCGCCCTGCTCGGGGAAGAAGTCGTTGAAGGTGCCGACCACCTGCTCGGCGGCCTTGTCCCCGCTGTCGTGCCCGCCGGCGCCGTCCGCCACGAGCAGCAGCAGCCAGGAACCACCCCACACGGACTTGACGAGCAGACGGTCCTCGTTGCGACCGCGCACGTGTCCGACGTCGGTGATCCAGGCGACCGTCCCCAGCCCGTGGGTCTGGAGCTGTCCATCCACGGCCGCTTCGGGGGGAAACTGGTCGGACGAGCTAGTCTTGGCACTCACGCGCCGGAGTATACAAGTCGAAACCCTCCGCGGCCCGCGCGGGCGATCTCCAGTGCGATCTGTCGGGGACAGGAGGACGAGGGGAGCGTCAGCAGAGCGCCGATCCGGTCACTCGACGACGCGGACCTCGGCCCCGTCGCGCAGCAGGCTCTGGCCCACCACGACCACGCGATCGCCGGCCACGACCCCGCTGAGCACCTCCACCCGATCGCGATCGGTGAAGCCCAGCTCCAGGGGCACGCGCGCGGCGGTGTCCCCGCGCAGGACGAAGGCCAGGGGCTCGCCCTCGTCGTAGACCACGGCCCGCTTGGGCAGCAGCAACGCGCCGGCGTGCGTGTCCACCACCAGGTCGACGTTGACGAACATGCCCGGCCGCAGGGGCGTGTCCCCGCGATCGATGGCGACGGTGACCTTGACCGTGCCGCTGGCCGGATCCACCACGGGGCTGATGCGCTCCAGGCGGCCGTCGGCCTCGATGCCCTCGAGCACCTCGCTGCGGATCCGCGCCGGCTGGCCCACGCGCAGCCGCGCCAGGTCCTTCTCGGGGAGGTTCACGTCCACCCGGAGGCGGTCCAGGTCGACGATCTGGAAGGCGAGCCGCCCGGGGCTCAGGGCCTCCCCGAAGCGGATCTGGCGGGAGGAGATGGTGCCGCGGATGGGGCTGGTCAGCCGCTGGGCCCCGTGGCTGTCCCGGGCCTGCTCGAAGGTGACGCGGGCGGTGTCGAAGCCGTGGGCGGCCTCGTCGTAGTCGTTGCGGGCCACGAAGCCCTGCTCCATCAGGCCCTTGAGCGCGTCGAACTCCTCCTGGGCCCGCTCGTAGGCGACCTCGGCCCGCTGCAGCTCGCCGCGCAGGGTGGGGTTCTTCAGGGTGGCCAGCAGCGTGCCCGGGGCGACCCGATCGCCCTCCTCCACCGCGATCGCCTCCACCGTGCCGCTCACCTCCACCAGGATGTCCGCTCGCTCCTCGGCGTCCACCGTGGCGCTGCTGGCGATCGTCTGGTCGATGTCCCCCGCCTCCACCACCACCACCTTGACCGGGGTGGCCCGGGCCGGCTCCTCCGCGGCGCTGTCGTCGTCGTCGCCTCCGCTGTCGTCGTCCCCACGGCCCATCAGTCCGCAGCCCGCCAGGGGCAGGAGCAGGGCCAACAGGAGGGCGAGGGCGGCACGGGGCATGGGATCTCGGAGTCTGGGGGGCGCCAGGCCTACACCCCGGCGGAGGGATCTATTTCACGTCTGGGGGCCCAAGGCCATGCTCGGGGGAGCGAAAGCCGCCGCTCCGGGGCCGGGATCGGTCGGCCTCAGACCGTGATCTGCCGGACGGATCGGATGGCGTCGGCCCGGCCCGTCAGGGTCCGCGCGCCCTGGATGAGGCCCTGGATCTGGGCGTCGGTGAGCGGCCGATCGATCACGCTCAGGTCGTAGGCGATGCCGTACTGACGGAAGTCGCGGTGCGCGGACTCCAGGTTGTCGACTCCGGCGGCGTAGATGGCGTCGTCCACCGCCTTCTTGGTGCCCCGGACGTCGGCGTGCACCACGGCCAGGACGGTGTTGCCGACGATCCCCGGGACCTCGATGCGGCGCTTGGGGGCGAACACGCAGTCCTCCACCAGCGCGCGGGCGCTGAACAGGCGGGCGGTGCGGGCCATCTTGCTGGCGATGCGCGGCTGCGCGTCCCGGGTGGCGGCCCCGATGTGCGGGGTGCAGTGGACCTCGGGCACGTCGTGGTAGGGGTTGGCCCACTCCACCACGCCGGACTGGGGCTCGTCGGGGTGCACGTCGATGAAGGCCTGCCGCACGCGGTCGGCGGCCACGGCCTCGCGCAGGTCCGCCGGATCCAGCAGGTTGCCCCGCCCGGCGTTGATCAGCACCCGCGGGGAGTCGTCGGGGCGCTTGCGGCCCAGGGCCATCAGCCAGTCGCGCTCGATCAGGCCGGTGTTGCTGGCCCCGCCCAGGTCCGTCGCCGAGACATGCACGGTCAGGAAGTCCGACGCCTCGAACAGCTCCTCGGCGCTGCGCGTGGGGGTCCACTCGAAGGTCTCGCCCACGGCCACGGCCGACTCGTCGTTGTCGAAGAAGACGATGTCCAGCCCGAAGCCCTCCGCGAGGCGAGCCACCTGCTTGCCGATGTGGCCCAGGCCCAGGATGCCCAGGGTCTTGCCCTTGACCTCGAAGCGGCCGGTGGCGCTCTTGCCCCAGCGGTTGTCGCGCGTCTCCGCCCAGGCCTGGGGGATGCGGCGGGCGCCCATGAGCACCTGGCCGATGATCAGCTCCGCCACGGACCGGCCGTTGGAGCGCGGATCGTTGAGCACGAGCACGCCGCGATCGGCGGCCGCCTGCTTGTCGACCGAGTCGTCGCCGATGCAGCAGAGCATCACGGCGAAGAGCTCCCCGGCGTGCTCCAGGACCTCCTCGTCGATCTCCAGGCGGCTGCGCTTGAAGATCACGTGGGGCCGCACGCCGTCGATGAGCTGGAGCAGCCGCGCCTTGTCCGGCGTCTTCTCCACCCGGTGCACTTCGTTGAAGCCCGCCTTGTACAGCAGGTCGTCCAGCACCCGGTCGGGGTTCTCGAACACCAGGGCGCGGGTCAGGGGGCCGTTGAGCAGGCGGGGTTCAAACATGGCGCGCTTGTACACGATCGCCCGGCGGCCCTCCACCCGGAGCGCGGCTCGGCGGGCGACGGTCCTACGGGGCCACCACGCAGCCCCGGATCAGTCGGCGTCGACCTCGCAGGCACCGGCCAGACGGGCCAGGCACTGCTCGGCGTGGCGACGCCAGCGGCGCTGGTGCACGGTCCCCTCGGGGTTGGCCGCGTCCACGAACCCCAGGTCCACGGTGGCGATGGCGGTGCCGGCGCCGGGCGTGACGGTGAGCTCGTAGCGCAGGTGGCGGCCGGGCACGTCGGTGGCGCGGGGACGCAGCTCGGAGTGGAGCACCACGCACTCGCCGTCGGAGCTGACGACCTTGTCCCGAAGCTTGTCGCCGTCCTTGTTGATCAGCTGCCGGGTGCCGTCGGGCATGTCCCGGCTGGCGTTGATCACGGCGACCTGGACGGGGGCCCAGAGCCACTGCGAGGCGTTGGCGGCCAGCGACGCGAAGCCGGCGACCTGGGCGCGGGTAGCGCGGATTTCACGGGTGACGGTCACGAAGCCGGACAAGGGCGCTCCCAGGTGGGGCCGACGGGGATCCGCGGGCCGGCGCGTAGCCTGCCGACGCGCTGCAGGGGGGTCAACCGGGGACCGAGAATCGCCCGAAGGCCGCTCAGGGGCCTCCGGAGCGGGGGCGGGCCGGGGCCGGAGGCGGCCCGGGCTGTCCACCCGCGCACCGACCGGATAGTGTCCCGGCGATGTCCGCCCTGCCCATCCTCAGCCCGACCGCGCCCGCGGACGCCGATCCCTCGCGGATCATCAGCCCGGAGGCCCAGTGGCGGCCCCGGCTGGATCGCCTGCGCCGGGTCTTCGCCGAGGGCGAGCGGTGGATCGTCTGCTTCTCCGGCGGCGTCGACTCGGCCTTCGTGCTCGCCGTGGCCGTGGCCGAGCGGGGCGACGACGTCCTGGCGCTGACCGCCGTCAGCCACAGCCTGCCGGACGAGGAGCGCGAGGACTGCGCCCGGCAAGCTCAGGCCCTGGGCGCCCGCCACCGCTTCGTGCAGTCCGACGAGATGGCGCTGGAGGGGTTCGCCTCCAACCCCTCGAACCGCTGCTACTTCTGCAAGAGCGAGCTGTACCGCGTGGCCCAGGCCGCGGCCCTGGACAGCGGGGCGTCGCACATCGCCGACGGCGTCAACGTCGACGACCTGGGCGATCACCGGCCCGGCCTGGTGGCCGCGGACGAGGCCTCCATCGTGCACCCCCTGGTCCAGGCGGGCCTGACCAAGGCCGATGTGCGCGGCGCCGCCCGGTCCCTGGGCCTGGACGTGTGGGACAAGCCGGCCTTCGCCTGCCTGTCGTCCCGCTTCCCCTACGGCACGCGCATCACCCCCGAGCGCCTGGATCGGGTCGGCACCGTCGAGCAGCGGCTGAAGGCGGAGGGGTTCCGGCAGGTCCGGGTGCGCTACCACGGCGACGTCGTGCGAATCGAGGTCCGCCCCGTCGACCTGCCGCGGTTGGTCACCGAGCCCCTGCGCAGCCGGATCGTGCAGGTCTGCAAGGACGTGGGCTTCCTCTACGTGACGCTGGACCTGCAGGGCTTCCGGTCGGGATCGATGAACGAAGGGCTGCAGCAGCCGTGACGCCCCGCGCGATCTGGATGGAGGTGGGGGTCCTGTACCTGGGCTCCTGCGCGCTGATCCGCGGCATCAAGGCGATCGTCGACGGCGGCATCCTGTCCAACGACTGGCTGGTGCTGGTGGCCCTGGTCTTCCTCTACACGCCGGTGGTGGCGGAGAAGTGGAACGGCTACCGCCTGGACAACGACGTGGTCTTTCCCGAGCCCATGGCGCCGGCGATCTGGAGCGCGCTGAAGTGGCTGGGCCTGCTGGTCCTGATCATTTACCCGGTGTTCCTGCTGGGCTACCACCTGCTGCAGACCCAGGGCTTCCACTGGTTCACCGACGACGTCCTGGGCATGCGCCGCCCCTACCCGCGCTTCGCCCCGGAGAACGGCTTCACCGGCCCCGTGCTGGTCACCCTGGGCATGCAGACCCTCTACCAGGTGCTCTGCGTGGGCTACGCCGAGGAGTTCTTCTACCGGGGCTACATGCAGACCCGCCTGGACGGGATCTGGGACAACACCAGGTGGAGCTTCCTGGGCGCGCGCTTCGGCTGGAGCCTGCCGGTCACCGCGGTGCTGTTCACCATCGGCCACAGCCTGGTGACCCTGCAGTGGTGGCAGCCCTTCATCGTCTTCCCGGCCCTGGTCTTCGGCTGGCTGCGCGCGCGCACGGGGATGATCTTCGCCGGCGCCGCCTTCCACGCTTTCGCCAACACGGCGATGATCGTGCTGGACCACATCTACGGCCTGAGCGTGCTGGAGCCGACCACCGCCGCCGACCTGTTCCAGGACCTCAAGAACCTCATCCCGAACCTCTGAATGCCCCTGCTCCTCGCCCTGCTGATCGCCAACGCCTGGGCCCAGCCGCCCGAGGACGCCGGCGTGCTGGTGGACCGGGTGCTGGTGGTGGTGGAGGACACGCCCATCGCCGCCTCCCGCGTGGCGTTCCTGGCCGCGGTCAAGGAGCGCTGCGGCGACGCCGACGTGTTCGGGCGCGTGCTCACCGAGCGGGTGGAGCCCCTGGAGTCCCTGATCTTCCAGGAGGTGCTGCGCGCCGGCCCCGCCCGCGCGGTGCGCCTGACCGACAAGCAGGCTGGTCTGGAGCGCCTGCACGCCTTCGAGGGGACCTTCGACAGCCCCGCCGACGCCGGCGCCTTCCGGGCCCGGTGGGGGGTGGACCGGGCCGCCATGCTGGAGCTGTTCCAGGAGTCGGCGAGGCTGGACGCGGCCATCGAATTGTCGGTGCAGTTCCAGGTCAGCGACGACGAGGAACGGACCTACTACGAGCGCCACCGCGACGACGTCTTCGGCGGTCGCCCCTACGGCGAGGTGGCCGATCAGGTCTCCCGTCGCGCCTACTCCCTGCGCTTCGAGGCCGAGTTCAACTCCTGGCGGGCCCGCCTCCGCTCGGCGGCGTCCCTGCGCTACGTCGCGCGCTGAGCCGGGGCCGACTCAGGGTTCCCTTGACAATCTCTTGACCCTCAAGCCTGCTTGGGCTTGACCTCAGCCTTCTCCAGGGCTGAACCCAGCCTCGGATCGCCCCATGAGGATCGCGTCTCGCGCCCTGCTCGCCCTGCTCCCGCTCGTGTACGCGTGCGAGGAGGCGCCGGTCGGCAACTTCAACTCCCCCCCGCAGGTGGCGATCACCAGCCCGGCGTCGGAGACCGTCGTCGACGCCGCCTTCATCGAGCTGGTCGCCACGGCGATCGACTCGCAGGACTCGGCGTCGGAGCTCCTGGTCGAGTGGACCAGCAGCGAGCTGCCCGACGTCCTCAACACCGATCCCCCGGACGACGAGGGCACGGTCAACTTCGTCGCCACCCTGCCCGCGGGCGTGCACGCCATCACGATCACCGTCACCGACAGCCAAGGCGCGGTGGACACGGACACCGTCTCCCTGACCATCGCCGGCGAGCCCCCGGAGCCGCCCCTGGTCACCATCCTGGCCCCGCAGGCCGCCTTCGCCTACTTCGACGCCGAGCCCGTGGTCTTCCAGGGCACCGTCCTGGACCCCAACAGCCAGCCCTACGCCGCCACGCCGAACGTGCTGTGGTCCTCCAACCTGCAGGGCACGCTGCTGGACTCGGTGACGGACGCCAACGGGGTCACCGGCTTCAGCTCCCTGCTGCAGGCCGGCAGCCACGTCATCACGCTGTCGGGGGAGGCCCCGGACCAGGCCACCGCGCAGACCTCGGTGACGATCACGGTGGGATCGGTCCCGCCGGGCCTGCTGGACCAGGACGGCGACGGCTACTGCCCCGACGGGGAGGACCTGGACGCCAACGGCCAGTGCGAGGGCGACGAGATCACGGGCCTGCCCGGATCGTCGGACTGCGACGACACCAACCCCGCGGTGCACCCCGACGCGGCGGAGATCTGCGACGGCATCCCCGACAACAACTGCGACGGCGTCATCGACGTCACGGACCGGGACGCGGACGTGGACGGCTACTCGCCCTGCCAGGGGGACTGCGACGACGCCCAGCCCGCCATGTTCCCCGGCAACACCGAGGTCTGCGACGGCCTGGACAACGACTGCAACACGGCGCTGCTGCCCGGCGGCGAGGCCGACGACGACCTGGACCTCTACCGCACCTGCGACGGGGACTGCGACGACGACGAGATCCTGATCAACCCGGCCGCTCCGGAGATCTGCGACGGCGTCGACAACAACTGCGACGGCGTGGTCGACGAGGGCTTCGACCTGGACGGCGACGGCTACGTCAACGGCGCCAACCAGGACTGCATCGACAACTTCCTGCCCGGCGACCTGGACTGCATGGACGCCAACGCCGCGGTGCACCCCGGCGCGCTGGAGGTCTGCAACGACTGGGACGACGACTGCGACGGCTTCTTCTCGGAGCACGAGGACCCGGCGGAGGTGCTGGCCACCACGCCCACCACCATGGGCCCCGCGGAGGTCCTGACCGGCTTCAACCACATCCTGCACATCCCGGTGGTCGCCCCCTG